>DASZGP010000282.1:0-6249 GCA_035938695.1 Candidatus Dormiibacterota bacterium
CTTCAACATCACCGGCCAGCCGGCGGCGTCGCTGCCCCTGAGCTGGTCCGGCGGCCTGCCGGTCGGCGTCCAGGCCGTCGGCCGCTTCGGCGACGAGGCGACGCTGTTCCGGCTCGCGGCCCAGCTCGAAGCCGCCCAGCCCTGGGCCCACCGCCGCCCGCCGCTTGGAGCGACCCAGCCCGCCTGACTACATCTGCTCGCGCAGTGAGCTGACGATGGCCCGGGTGGCCCGGGAGGTGTTGAGGGTGTAGAAGTGGACCCCCGGGGCACCGCCCGCGAGCAGGCCGACGGCCTGCTCCGTGGTGTGGGCCACGCCGACCGCCAGGATCGCCTCGGCGTCGTCGCCGCAGGCGTCGAGCCGGGCGCGGAGGTCGTCGGGGATGGAGGCGCCGAAGCCGGGCATCCGGGCCACGGTGCCGGCGCTGGTCACCGGCATCAGGCCGGGGACGATCGGCACCCGGATGCCGGCGGCCCGGGCGCGGTCGACGAAGCGGAAGTAGTGGGCGTTGTCGAAGAACAGCTGGGTGACCAGGAAGTCGACGCCGGCGTCCACCTTGGCCACCAGGTGGGCGAGGTCGACGCCGGCGTCGGGGGCCTCGGAGTGGGTCTCGGGGTAGCAGGCGGCGCCGACGCAGAAGTCGTAGCCCCGCTCGCGCACCAGCCGCACCAGCTCGACCCCGTGGGAGAAGCCACCGGCGACGGCGACGAAGGCGCCGCCGCTGCCGCCCGGCGGATCGCCGCGCAGCGCCAGGACGTTGGTGGCGCCCTCGGCGGCGAGCTGGTCGAGGATGTCGCAGAGCTCGTCGCGGGTGTGCCCGCTGCAGGTCAGGTGGGCCATCGCCTCGATCCCCGATTCGGCCCTGATCCGCCGCGTCAGCTCCAGGGTCAGGCGGCGCTTGCGCAGCACCTCGGGGTCGGGCATGACCTGGGCGCTGCCGGGATAGGTGACGGAGACGAAGTCCGGCTCCAGCGGCCCCAGGTCGACCACCGTTCGGAAGAGCGACTCCACCCCCTTCTCGGTGTTGGGCGGGAAGAACTCGAACGAGAAGCAGGGCGACCCCGCCCCCAACCGCTCCGCGATCTTCATCATCCCGCGAGCCTACCAAGTGTCACAGGGCTGTGACTGGAGTGGCGGGGAGCCCGCGCCGGACGCCGGCCCCGGTTAGGTTGGGCCAACACATGCTGGTCAAATTCCTGGCCGGGCTGCTGCGTCGCTTCACGGCCAGCCGCCTGTCGACCAAGATCCTGCTCCTCTTCGCCTTCCTGACGGTGATCCCCTTCGTCGTCCTGGCGGCGCGGCTGGACCACGCCAACTCCGAGCTGCTCCGCCAGCGGCTGCTGCTGACCCTGCAGGGGCAGGCGCGCTCGCAGGCTTCGGAGATCGACAGCCAGCTCGAGCAGTGGCGCCACCTGGCCGACTTCGCCGCCGCCACGCCGGCGCTGAGCGCCTACCTGAGCGGGCCCACCGACCCGGCCACGGCCGCCGCCGCCCGGGCCGCGCTGCAGCGGGCCCAGGCCTCCGACCCGAGCTTCAGCGGCGCCCTCCTGACCGACCGCGGCGGGGCCGTCACGCTGGCCAGCGACCCCGCCCTGGCGGCCGACGTCGCGCCGCGCGGGGGCTACCTGCAGGCCGCCCTCGGCGGCCACACCACGGTCTCGGAGATCGCCGTCGGCCAGCGCCTGCCCGCCCCGGTGCTCTACGTCGGGGCGCCGGTCCCCGGTCCTGGCGGCGTCGCGGGGGCCCTGGTGCTGCGCGTCGACCCGGCCCGGATCCTGGCCTTCCTGCTCCCCACGCGGCTGCGCGACAACTCCTTCGCGATGCTGGTCGACCCCCATGGGGTGATCCTGGGCTACTCCGGACCGAGCCCCGAGCAGGTGCTCTACCACACCCTCGGGGCCGCCTCGCCGGCCGCCATCCAGGGCCTGCGCCAGGGCGGCGGGTACGGCACCGAGTCGATAGCCCCGCTGGGGATGCAGGACCTGGCCCAGACCATGGCGCGCGGCGCCAGCGGCAGCGGACGGGTGCTCTTCCCGGTCACCAACCGGGCCGTCGAGACCGGCTTCAGCCGGCTCGCCACCAAGGGTTGGACCGTCGCCGTGATGCAGGACGAGCTGGAGTTCCTGACCCCGCTGCACTCCTCGACCTTCAACACCGCCGCGGTCTTCGTGGCCGCCGCCGCGATCGTCGGGCTGCTCTGCTTCCTGACCGTGCGGGTGCTGGAGCGCACCGAGATCGAGTCGCTCCACGACGACCTCACCGGGCTGCCCAACCGCCGCTACTTCAACGACATCCTGGCCCGCGAGCTGAGCCGCGCCGAGCGCAACCACCGGCCGCTGTCGGTGATCAACCTCGACCTCGACCACTTCAAGCGGATCAACGACAGCCTGGGCCACCAGCGCGGCGACGAGGTCCTGCAGCGCTTCGCCGGGGTCCTCGCCGACCAGGTCCGGGGCATCGACCTCTCGGCCCGCTACGGGGGCGAGGAGTTCGTGGTCCTGCTGCCGGACACCGACAAGGAGGGTGCCCTGCTGGTCGCCGAGAAGGTCCGCCGGGCCGCCGCCGAGGTGACCATCGGCGGCCGCGGCCCGGAGCGCCAGCAGGTCGCCGGCCGGCTGACGGTCAGCGCCGGGGTGGCCAGCTACCCCGACGACGGCGAGGACCGCGAGCTCCTCCTGCGCCGCGCCGACCAGGCCATGTACCTGGCCAAGAGCCTGGGCCGCAACCAGGTCATCGGCTTCGGGTCGGCGGTGCCGCTGACGTCCTTCTCGACCGACCCCGGGCGGATCAACCTGATGGTCCGCAACGCCAACCGGGCCACCGTCGAGGCGCTGGCGGCGGCGATCGACGCGCGGGACTCCTACACCCACGGCCACTCCCGCCGGGTCGCGGACTACGCGGCGCTGATCGGCCGCGAGCTGGACCTGCGGCCCAAGGACCTGGAGGTGCTGACCCTGGGCGCGCTGCTCCACGACCTGGGCAAGATCGGCGTGCCCGACTCGCTGCTGCGCAAGCCGGGCCGGCTCACCGAGGCGGAGCGGCGCGAGGTCCAGGACCACACCGTCATCGGACACCAGATGGTCCAGGGGGTGGAGTTCCTGCGCACCGTGGCGCCGATCATCCTCCACCACCACGAGAACGTCGACGGCAGCGGCTATCCCCACGGCCTGGCCGGCGAGGAGATCCCGCTGCTGGCGCGAATAGTCAAGGTCGCCGACGCGTTCGACGCTATGACCAGCAGCCGCATCTACCGCGAGGCCGCGGGGGCCGAATGGGCCCTGGGCGAGCTGTCCCGGAGCGCGGGCCGGCAGTTCGACCCCGAGGTGGTCGCGGCGCTGGCGGCGGCCCAGGCCAAGCGCCGCCTGACCGGGATCATCCCGGTCCCGGCGGCGGCATCATGACAGGAGACGGTTAGCAGGTGGCCGACATCATCCTGGTGGAGGACAACAGGTCCGTCTCCCGCGCCTACCAGCTGGCCCTGGAGAGCGACGGCCACACCGTACGGATCAGCGCCAGCGAGTCGGAGCTGGTCAGAGAGCTGGAGGTGGGCCACCCCGACCTCCTGCTGCTGGACATCGGGCTGCCCGGGGTGGACGGCCTGGAGATCCTGCGGACCCTCCGGCAGGAATCCGGCACGGCCCTCAAGGTGGCGGTGCTGAGCAACTACTCCGACCGCGGCATGGTCCATCGGGCGCTCAAGATGGGCGCGCTGGAGTACGTCGAGAAGGCGTCGACCACCCCGACGCTGCTGACGGTGCAGGTGCGACGGTGGCTGGAGCGCTGAGGGTCTAGGCCATCCCGGCCAGCGGCGCCTGCCGGGGCCAGGGCCGGAGGTCCTCGAGCTGGCGCGCCAGCGACAGGATCAGGCCCTCGCCGCCGGCCGGCGCGACCAGCTGCATCCCGATCGGGAGCCCGTCGGCGCTGAGCCCGGCGGGCACCGAGGCGGCGGGCAGGCCGGCGACGTTCCAGGCCTGGGTGAAGGGCACGAAGTAGGTCTGCTCCAGCAGCGTCGAGGGCCAGGTCCGGCCGGCCCAGCCGTCGGCGTGGATGGCGGGCTTGGCGGTGGTCGGCGTGATCAGCACGTCGTGGTCGCGGAAGAAGGCCGCCATCCGCGCCCGCCAGGCGTCGGTGCCGCCGGCCGGTACCGGCCGGTTGCGGTTGAGCCAGCGCCCCAGGCGAACCATCGCCTGGGTCCGGGGTTCGAGGCGCTCGACGGGCAGGTCGAGCAGGTCGGCCTCCGCCGCGATGCCGGCGAAGAAGCGGTGCAGGAAGAGCAGGCTGAGCTTGGTCGAGTACGGCGGGTCGGTCACGATCACGGTGTGGCCGGCGCCGCGGAGGGCGTCAACCCCAGCCTCCACCGCGGCCCTGACCTCGCGGGTGGCGCGGGTGCCGGCGGCCGGCGAGCGCAGCGACAGGGCGATCCGCAGCGGCCGCCCGGGTGGCGCCGGGTCGCGGTAGCGCTCGGTGCCGGCGAGGACGTCGAGGAGCATCGCGGCGTCGGCCACGGTGGTCGCCAGCGGGCCCCACTCCGACAGCCCGAACCAGTGCTCCGGCAGCCCGCCGGCGACCGGCACCACCCCGCCGCCGGGCTTGATCCCGACCAGCCCGCAGAGGCCGGCGGGAATCCGGATCGAACCGCCGCCGTCGGAGCCCTGGGCGATCGGGACCATGGCGGCGGCCACCGCCGCCCCGCTGCCGCTGGACGAGCCGCCGGTGGTGCGCTCCAGGTTCCAGGGGTTGCGCACCACCCCCAGGCTGGACTCCCCCATACCCCAGATCGCCAGCTCCGGCTGGCTGGTCTTGCCGATCACCACCGCCCCGGCGGCCCGCATCCGGCGGGTCAGCTCGTCGTCGCGCTCGGCCGGCGCCGCGGAGGTCGCCAGGCTGCCCAGGCGGGTCGGCTCGCCGGCCACGTCGACCGAGTCCTTGACGGCGATCGGGACGCCCGCCAGGGGCAGGTCGGCCAGGTCCTTGGCGTCGCCCAGCGCCCTGGCCTCCTCCCGGGCCCGCTCGGCGCGGACGGCCAGGAAGGCGTGGACCCGGGGCTCCAGCCGGTCGACCTGGGCCAGGTGGGCGTCGAGCACCTCGAGCGGTGAGACCCGCCTGCGCCGCACCAGCTCCGCCAGCTCCAGCGCGGGACGCCCGACCAGACCGTCGTCAGCCATTCCGAGGATGGTAAGGCGCCGGACGCCGGTCCCGCCCAGGCCGCGGAATTCGCTGCGCAGATGCGGTATGTTCTGGACTGAAATGACGCAGATGCGACTCTCGGAGGCGGCGGAGATGCTCGGCGTCAGCGCCGACACGGTGCGGCGCTGGGCCGCCGCCGGGCGCCTCGGCTCCACCCGGACGCCCTCCGGCCGCTGGCTGGTCGACGCCGAGGACGCCGCCCGGCTGGCCCGGCGCGAGCCCGCCCGGCCGCCACGCCTGACCCCCCAGTCGACCCGCAACCGCTTCGCCGGCGTGGTCGTCCGGGTGGTCAAGGACCGGGTGGCGGCGCAGGTCGAGATCCAGGCCGGACCCCATCGCTTCGTGGCCCTGGTGACCAGCGAGGCGGTGGACGAGCTGGGGCTGGAGCCGGGAATGCCGGCGTTCGCGGCGGTCAAGGCGACCAGCGTGTTCGTGGAGCTGCCGGAGTCGTGAGCGCGGCGAGGCGGGCCGGCGCGCCGGCGGCCGGTTGGCGGCCAGCGCGGGCCGGCGGGGGGGCGGCGGCCCCGGGGGCGAGCCTGGCCGCGGCGTTTCTGCTGGCGGCCGCCACGCTGGCCGGATGCGGCGGGACCCCGGCCGCGAGCGGGGCGTCTCCCGCCGCCCTCTCCGGCGACCTGACGCTGCTGGCGGCCGCCTCGCTGACCGAGGGCTTCACCGACCTGGCCAAGGACTTCGAGCGCCGCCATCCCGGGGTCCACGTGCACCTCAGCTTCGCCGGCAGCCCGACCCTGGCGGCGCAGGTCGAGCAGGGGGCGCCGGCCGACCTGATCGCCACCGCCGACGCGGCGACGATCGACCGGCTGGCCGGCGAAGGGCTGCTCAACGGCACGCCGGAGACCGTCGCCACCAACCGGCTGGAGATCGCCGTCGCCCACGGCAACCCGGCGGGGGTCCACGGCCTCGCCGACCTGGCCCGGCCCGGGCTGCGGGTGGCGCTCTGCGCCGCCACCGTGCCCTGCGGCAAGGGCGCGGCCACGGCGCTGGCGCGGGCCGGCGTGCAGGTCAGCCCGGTGACCCTCGACCCCGACGTGAAGTCGGTGCTCAGC
>DASZGP010000283.1:0-20386 GCA_035938695.1 Candidatus Dormiibacterota bacterium
GGCCCCGACGGGTGTCCATCCTCACCCACCGGCCGGTGGTGCCCGCAGAGGGATTCGAACCCCCGACCAATTGATTAAGAGTCAACTGCTCTACCACTGAGCTATGCGGGCACGCGGGAAAGGAGGATAGCACCGGGATCGGCGCCTCCCGAGTTCGGAATGGGCCCCCGGGCGGCTCTAGACTCGGGGGATGGACGACGAGCATCGCGCCTTCCGGGAGGCGGTCGCGGGGAGCCGGCGGGTGGACCCGATGCCGACCTTCAGGAACCTGGCGGCGTTCACCGGGACGGAGGTCGGGGACGTCGTCCACCACGCCCTGGTGCGCTGGGTGGCGGCCGGCGCGGAGGCGCTGATGGGGGTGGACTCGCTGGCCCTGCGGGACCTGGTGGCGGCGCGGCGGGCGGAGGACTGGGCCAAGGTGGCGGGCATCGTCGACTGGATCGAGGCGGGGATGGAGCGGCAGGCGGCGGAGGACGGGGCGGGCTGACCGGCGCCCGGTCAGGCCGAGGGCAGGCGGAGCGGGGGCAGGAGGGCGGCCAGGGCGCCGCGGTCGGGCGCCATCCAGGGCGGCAGGCGGAGCTCGTGGCCGAGCCGGTCGAGGGGTTCGTCGACGGTGAAGCCGGGGCCGTCGGTGGCGATCTCGAAGAGCACGCCGCCGGGCTCGCGGAAGTAGATGGAGTGGAAGTAGACCCGGTCCATGACCGGGCTGACGTGGGCGCCCAGACCCTCCAGGCGGGCCTTCCAGGCGAGCTGGGTGGCGTCGTCGGCGACCCGCCAGGCGACGTGGTGGACGGTGCCGACGGCGACCCGGCCGGGGCCGGCCCCGGGAGCGGCGATGACGTCGATCAGGCTGCCGGGGACCGGGTCGCCGGCGGCGAAGCGGGCCAGGGGCGGCTGGGCCTGGGCCGCGTCGAAGCGGAGGGCGGAGGTCAGGAAACCCGTGCTGGCGGGGTTGGACTCGGTCGCGGTGACCCCGCTCAGCCGTTCGATCGCGGCGCCCGCCGGGAGCCCGGCGTCCCCGCCCGCCGCGGGCTCTAGGCCGCCATCGGCCAGCTCCAGCACCAGGCCGTCGGGGTCCTGGAGGCGGAGCAGGGGGCGGCCGAAGCGCTCGTCGGGCTCGAAGGCCACCCCCCGGGCGCCGAGGTGGTCGCGCCAGGCGCCGAGCGAGCCGTCGGGCACCGCGAAGGCCACCGCCGTGACCTGCCCGGCGCCGGGATGCCCGCGCTGGGCGCCGGGCCAGGCGAAGAAGGTCAAAACGCTGCCGGGGCGGCCGGCGGCGTCGCCGTAGTACAGGTGGTAGGCGCCGGGGTCGTCGAAGTTGACCGTCAGCTTGATCAGACGCAGGCCGAGGACGCCGGTGTAGAAGTCGACGTTGGGCTGGGGGTGGCCGCAGATCGCGGTCACGTGGTGGAGGCCGAGGATGGCTCCGGGGTCGTCCATGAGCCCATATCCTGCTCCGCCGGCCCCCGCCGCGGGGCCAGGCGCCGGACGGAAGCCCGCGGCCTCCGTCCGGCGAGGGTCAGCGGATCAGCAGCTGACGGTCTGCTGGATGCAGCTGCTCAGCGTCAGCTGGCAGGCGGGCGCGCTGTCGCAGCGCTGCAGGGTCAGGCACTGGAGCAGCGTGGCCACGCCGGCGGCGGCCCGGCCGAGGTCGGTGTGGGTCAGCTCGCGCACCGTCTCACGGGCCAGCCTGAGGTTGGAGTTCCGGCCCTGCATCGATCAGCCCTGGCCGGGAGGAGGGGTGCAGCCGGTGGTGCACTTCCAGGTGACCGGGAGGCACCAGCCGTGCAGGCTGTCGGTCAGCTGGCCGCCGGCGGCGGCGCCGAGGTCGGCCTGGTCGAGCTCCCGGACGGTCTCACGGGACAGCCTGAGGTTGGGGGCGGTGCGGTTCGCCATCGCTCAGCCTCCGATCGGGTTGGTGGTGATGCAGCTCTGGCAGCTGCCGATGTTGCGGGGCAGCGTGAAGCACGTGCCGTTGATGGTCCCGATGCCGCCGGCGGCCCGGCCCAGGTCGCTGCCGGCCAGCTCGCGGACGGTCTCGCGGGAGAGCCGGAGGTTGTTGGTCGTGCGGGTCATGTGGTCGTCGCCTCCTTCGCCGGGATGCCGGCAAAGAACGATGAGCCGGGCGTCGCGCCTCGCGATCAGCCTCGAACCCATCCCTTCCCGTCCACCTCGGCGCGCCGAGGGGCATTGGCTGGCAGTCTAGCGCCGGCGCCCGCCGCTGGGGTGCGGGCGAGCGAGCTTTGTGACACGCGCCCCGCCCCCGGCCTCCGGCGTCAGGCGGAGCGCTCCTCTGGAACCATGACCTGCTCGGACTTGTCGACCGGGTTGACCATGACCACCGTGAAGAGGTCCTCGAAGTCGCAGTCGAAGAGGGTCATCAGCTTCTGGCGCAGGTCGGGGCCGGGGTTGCGGTTGCCCAGCTCCAGCGCGGGGATGTAGTTCTGGGTCACGCCGAGGCGCTTGGCCAGCTCGCGCTGGGTCCATCCGGCCCCCTCCCGGCGCCCGCGGAGACCCGTGGCGCGTACTTCCACCTTCACAGCCAACCATTCTATGACTTGCCTGTCTGTTTGTCAAAGCACACAGAGAAACGCCCCGCCGGTAGAATTCGTCCGTGGATCGCCTCCATCTCGAAGACATGGCCTTCTACGGCTACCACGGGGACCTGCCGGCCGAGCGTGAGCTGGGCGGGCGGTACCGGGTCAGTCTGGGGATCGGGATGGACCTCTCGGAGGCCGGCCGCAGCGACAGCCTCGACGGCGCGGTCGACTATGTCCACGTTTACCAGCTGGTCCGCGAGGTGGTCGAGGGCGAGCCGCACCGGCTCCTGGAGTCGATCGCCGAGGTCATCGCCGGCCGGGTGCTGGCGCTGCCCCGGGTGGAGGAGGTGACCGTCCGCGTCGGCAAGACGCCCCCGGTGCCCGGCAGCTTCGGCGAGTTCGCGGTGGAGATGACCAGGAGCCGCGCCGGCTGAGCGCCTTGCGGGCCGCCTACTTCGACTGCCTCTCCGGCGCCTCGGGCAACATGCTCCTGGGCGGCCTGCTCGACGCCGGCGCGCCGGCGTCGTCGGTGGAAGCGGCGATCGCCGCGTTGGGCCTCGCCGGCCACGCCACCCTGCGGGTCGAGCGCCGCCGGCGGGGCAGCCTGGACGCCACCCACGTCGAGGTCGACGTGAGCCGGGGGCAGCCCTGGCGGACGGTCGCCGACATCGACCGCCTGATCGCCGGCGCGCCCCTGGAGGAGGGGGTCAGGGAGCGCAGCCGCCTGGCCTTCCGGCTCCTGGCCCGGGCCGAGGCCGAGGCCCACGGGGTGGCGATCGACGACGTGCGGCTGCACGAGACCGGCGCGGTCGACGCGGTGGTCGACGTGGTCGGCACCTTCGCGGCGGCGGACGCGCTGGGGGTGCAGACCTTCTACTCCTCGCCGCTGCCCCTGAGCGACGGCACCGCCACCTCGGAGCACGGCGAGATCCCCCTGCCGGCGCCGGCGACGCTGCGCATCCTCGACGCCATCGGGGCGCCGACGTACCGCAAGGAGTGCGGCGCGGAGCTGGTCACGCCCACCGGCGCGGCGATCATCGGGGCCTGCGCGCTGTTCCAGTCGCCCCGCATCAGCACCGACCTGGAGGGCTTCGGCGCCGGCTCGGCGGAGCTGCCCTGGGCCAACGTGCTGCGGGTCGTGGTGGGGGAGGTGGAGGATGCCGCCGGCGCGGCGCCGCTGATCGCGGCCGGCGGGCTGCCTGGCGCGATGGTCGGCGCCGGCCATGACGCCGGCGCCGCCGCGGGCGCCGCGCTCGCCGAGGAGACCGTCGCCGTCCTGGAGACCGCCATCGACGACATGCCGGCCAACGTCGTCGCCACCCTGCCGGCCGACCTCCTGGCGGCGGGGGCGCTGGACGCCTGGCTGACCCCGGTGCTGATGAAGAAGGGCCGGCCCGGGCACCACCTGACGGTCCTCTGCCCTCCCGATCTGGCCGCCGGCCTGGCCGAGCGCATCGTCCGCCAGACCAGCACGCTGGGGGTGCGGGTCCGCGACGAGCGGCGGCTGGTCGCCGGCCGGCGCCTGGAGCGGGTGGCGACGTCGCTGGGCGAGATCGCCGCCAAGGTCAAGACGGTGGGTGGTGTCGACGTCGACGCGGTGCCGGAGTTCGACGACGTCCACGCCGCCGCCGAGCGCCTCGGGTTGCCCCTGGCCGAAGCCCACCAGCGCGCCACCGCCGAGGTCCGGCAGGCGCTGATCGGGCCGCGCTGATGCGCCGCTCCGGGCGGCCGGCCGCCGCCAGCCGGGCGGCGGAGGCCGGGCTCGGGTGAGCGCCCGGATCATCGACGGCGCCGCGCTGGGGCTGCGCATCCGCGAGCGGGTCGCCGCCGGGGTGGCCGAGATGCTGGACGCCGGGCGCCGGCCTCCCGGGCTGGGCGTGGTGCTGGTCGGCGACGACCCGGCGTCGGCGGTCTACGTGCGCAACAAGACGGCTGCCTGCGAGCAGGCGCGGATGCACTCGGTGCAGGTCAACCTGCCCGCCGACGCCGGCCAGGCGCGGGTCCTGGCGGCGGTCGGCGAGCTCAACCGCGACCGGCGCATCGACGGCATCCTGGTCCAGCTCCCGCTGCCCGCCGGCCTCGACGCCGACGCGGTGATCGCCGCCATCGACCCCGGCAAGGACGTCGACGGTCTCCACCCCGAGAACGCCGGGCGCCTGGCCCTGGGCCGGCCGCTGGTCGTGCCCTGCACCCCGGCGGGGGTGATGGAGGCGCTCCGCGACGAGGAGGTCGAGCTGCGCGGCGCCGAGGCGGTGGTCGTCGGCCGCAGCAACATCGTCGGCCGGCCGATGGCCCAGCTGCTGCTGCTGGCCGACGCCACGGTGACCGTCTGCCACAGCCGCACCCGCGACCTCGGTGAGGTGACCCGCCGGGCCGACGTCCTGATCGCCGCGGTCGGCCACGCCGGCCTGATCACCGGCGCCATGGTCAAGCCGGGGGCCACGGTGATCGACGTCGGCATGAACCGCCTGCCGCCGGCCGAGCCGGGGGCCAAGGGCCGGCTGGTCGGCGACGTCGACCGGGAGAGCGTCGAGCCGGTCGCGGGGCGGCTCACGCCGGTACCCCGGGGCGTGGGGCCGCTGACCATCGCCATGCTGCTGTCCAACACCCTCGAGGCGGCCCGGCGGCACCAGGCCGGCTGACGGCGATGGACTACGCCGAGGCCCTGGCGTACATCTCCGCGACCGGGCGCTTCGGCATCAAGCTGGGCCTCGAGCGCACCCGCGCGCTGCTGGCGGAGGTCGGCGATCCCCACGCCGGGATGCGGGGGGCGCTGGTCGCCGGCACCAACGGCAAGGGCTCGGTCTGCGCCTGCCTGACCTCGATCCTGGTCGCCGCCGGGTACCGCGTCGGCGGGATGCCCAAGCCCCACCTGAGCTCCTACACCGAGCGCGTCTGCGTCGACGGCCGCCCGATCGGCGAGGCGGAGTTCGCGGCCGCGGTGACGGCGATCGTCCCGGCGGTGGACCGGGTGACGGCCGTCCTGGGGCCGCCGACGGAGTTCGAGATGCTGACCGCCGCCGCCCTGCTGGAGCTGCGCCGCCAGCAGGTCGACCTGCTGGTCTGCGAGGTCGGCATGGGCGGCCGCCTCGACTCCACCAACGTCCTCGACCTCGGGGTCAAGGTGATCACCACCATCGCCCTCGACCACCGGCAGTGGCTGGGCGACACCATCGCCGCCATCGCCGGCGAGAAGGCCGGGATCGTCCACGCCGGCGACCTGGTGGTGACCGGCCTGCTGCCGGACGATGCGGCCGCGGTGGTCGCAGCTCGCGCCGCGGCGGTGGGCGCGGCCGGGCTCTGGCGCGTGGCCGGCGGGGCGGCGGACGCCGAGGTGACGTACACCGCGCGCGACCTCGGCTGGGCCGGCTGCGAGCTGGATGTGGTCACCCCGGCGCGGTTGCACCCGGGCCTGCGGACCTCGCTGCTGGGGCGGCACCAGGCCGGCAACGCGGCCGTCGCGGTGGCGGCGGCGGACGCCCTGGTCGGGCGCCACGGCATGGCGCCGCCGCGCCGGTCGGTGGCGATCTCCGTGGAGGCGGTGGCCGAGGGCCTGGCGGCGGCGCGCTGGCCGGGGCGGCTGGAGCTGGTCCAGGTCGACGGCTGCGACGCCCTGCTCGACGGCGGCCACAACCCGGCGGCGGTGGCGACGGTCGCCGCGGAGGTCGAGCGGCTGCTCGCCGGGAGGCCGGCGGTGGTGGTCTTCGCCGCCATGTCGGACAAGGACTTCCCGGCCATGCTGGCCTGCCTTCCCGGCGCCTGGCCGGCGATCCTCACCGCGGTCGAGGAGCCGCGCGCGGCCGCGCCGGCGGACCTGCTCGACGCCGCGCGGGCGCTGGGACGTGCCGGCGACGTGGCGGTCCCCGGGGTCGCCGCCGCGCTCGAGGCGGCCACGCGCCGGGCGCGCCAGACCGGCGGCCTGGTGCTGGTCATCGGCTCGCTCTACCTGGCCGGAGCGGCTCGGGCGATGGTGCCGCCGGGCTGACCGTTACGAGGCCGGCCACCGGTCTCCGGGCCGGCGGCACCTCCACCGCAGGCCGGCGGCACCTCCACCGGGCCGGCGGCACCTCCACCCCGGCCGGCTCCACCAGCCCGCCGGCTAGAGTTCGAGACGATGCTCGCCCACGTCCGCCACCCGGGGTCCCGCCGTGCACGTTGACCGTGGCGTGGCCACGGCGGCATTCCTGGTCGCGATGGCCATGCTGGGGGTCGCCGGCGCGGTGGTGGTGGTGCGCCAGCACCCATCGGCGGGGGCCTCCCCGGCGGCCGGCCCCAGCCCGCCGCCGCACCACCTCCTGCGCACCCCCTACGGCAGCGGCGGCTTCCTGCGCGGGCAGCCGGCGGCGCAGACCAAGGCGGCGCTGGGGCGCTCCTTCGCCAAGGACTACTCCCACCAGTACGTCACCACCGGCTACGCCTGGCTGGCGATCACCGACGCCAACACCCCGACGCCGGCCACCCTGTTCCAGATTCCAGGCCTGGCGGCGCTGCCGGCGGAGGAGGCCGACTACGCCTTCGCCGACTTCTACGCCTTCGACGTCGGCACCCACCACGACGCCGCCACCCCGCAGGAGGTGGTGAACTGGATCCACGACAACGCCGGGGTGGCCTACCTGGCCCGGCCGCTGGCGGCCCCGGCGCTGGACCCGAGCCAGATCGAGGCCATCCGCGGCCTCGACGGGATCCAGATCTACGACGCCCGGCTGGTCCGCGACCAGCCCGCCCAGGCCGACGCCGGCCAGCTCTGGGACCAGCTCCTGACCGCCGGCGACCACGTGTGGGGCCTGGTCGCCGACGACAGCCAGGACACCTTCGGCCCCAGCTCCACGGTGGGCCAGACCTCGGTCGACGCCCAGGTCGCCTCCCCCGATCCGGTGCTGATCGCCGACGCCCTCCGCCGGGGCGCCTTCGTCGACAGCGCCGGGGTCCACATCCTGGAGGTCGCCGCCACTGGCGACACCATCACGGTGACCACCGCCGACGCCGACCAGGTCACCTTCGTCGGCTCCGGCGGCCGGACCCTGGCCACCGTCGCCGGGGCCCGGGCGGCGTACCGGGTCCACTGGGACGAGGGCTACGTCAGGGCGGTGGCGACCAGGGCCGGCGGCGGCCGGGCCTGGAGCCAGCCGGTCTGGGTGGTGCCCTAGAGGCTCACCGGTGGCAGCGCCAGCCGCCGCTGACGTGGACCGGGGGGCCGCCGGCCGCGCCCCGCGTGAAGTCCAGCAGGTCGGCGACGATGGTGCCGGAGGCCGAGTCGGGCGCGGCGTCGGTCACGATCACCGAGCCGCCTGACGTCTCCCAGGAGCCGTTCCCCGATCCCACCAGGAGCGCGTAGGCGCTGACGGTTCCGTCGTGCCGGGGATCGCCCAGCGAGTACACGTCGAGGCCGTGGTAGCCGGAGACCTGGATGTACAGGCTGGCGCCCAGGTCGGCGTTCAGCATCTCGGCCCGCAGGGCCCCGCCCGGCTGCAGGCCGCACATGGGCTGCCTGGCCACGGCGCGCTGGATCCGGCCGGTCAGGCCGCCGCTGATCGTCAGGCTGGCGGGAACCGACGGCGCGTCGCTGGCGGCGCCGTGGCCGATCAGGCCGGGCCCGGCCAGCATTACCACGCCGAAGGCCGCCGCGTACATCAACAGCATGAAGGGCACCACCACCGCCATCCGGCGCTTCATCCGCGGCGGCCGGCCGTATCGCGCCGCCAGGCGGAGGTAGCCGATGAAGGCGGCGAGCTGCAGGGCCACCAGGATGACCAGCCCGGTGACGTCGAAGCCGAGGGCGCCGGCGACGACCAGCCCCAGGCCCTGGAGCGTGATGCAGATCCCGGTGGCGCGGAATCGCTCCGGCGAGAACGTCGCCAGCAGCTCGCGGTCGCCGGGCAGGAGGGGGTGCCCGAGGATGCCGGGCAGCTGGCTGCGGGTCAGCGCCATCCAGGCCCCCATCGCGACGGTGGCCAGGCCCAGGGCCACGCCGGTGGCCGGCCCCCAGGTCCGCAGCGCGGGGCCCAGCCAGGTGACGTAGGCGGCCCGCGCCGCCGGATCGAAAGCCAGAGCCACCCGCGTCATCCCTCCAGCCCCCGGAGCCCAGGTCAGGCCGGGACGGTGGTGAAAGAATAGTCCAGGCTGAAGGCCCCGCCGTCGATGGTGCCGGTGATCCGGACGCGGTACCTGGTGCTGGCCTTGAAGGGCGCCCTGGGCAGCATGCTGAGCACGTTCTCGCTGCCCGCCGGGGTGGGCTGGATGGAGTACAGCGGCAGGCCGGCGCCGCCGGGGTCGGTGATCCGGAAGTCGGCGATCAGCACCCGGGCCGAGGGCGCGAAGTTGACGGTCACCGGGTAGCCCGTGGGGTAGGCGCCGCCCGCCGGCACCGGGTCGGGCAGCTCGTTGCCCAGGAATGCCGTCGGCACGCCGGTCTGGCCGTCGGCCGGGAAGGGGGTGATGCTGCGCTCGTCGACCCCGGCGGTGGAGTAGCCCATGTCCATGACCTCGATCGGCAGCTCGCCGATCAGGGCGTCGCCGAAGCCGATCGCGGTCAGGTCGGGACGCATGATCGGGAAGCGGTGGAAGACGCTGTCGACCCAGTCGCTGACCGCGCCGTCGGGCGTGCCCCGGTGGGTGATGTCCTCGGCCATCGAGGCCGGGGGGTAGCCGAAGTGGGTGGCCCGGTCGCGCATCGTGACCCCGGTGAAGCCCGGGGTGCCGCTGACCTCGTGGTGGATGCCGAGGCCCTTGACCTCGGCCCGGCAGAGGTTGAACAGGAACCAGTAGGCGTGGGACTCGGCGCCCGAGCTGATCCGCTGGTCCAGGACCACCGGGGCCAGGTGGGCCTGGGCCCGCGCCGCGTTGACCGCCGCCAGGGCCAGGGCGGCGTCGCCGGCGCGGAGGTCGTCCAGGGTCGGGGAGGTCTTGGCGCCGGGCCGGGCCGGGTCCTCGGCGCGCCCCACGGTGACCGCGTCGGCCCCCGCCGGGTCGCCCTTGACGTACCGCAGGAAGCCCTGCAGCAGGCGCCCCACCGGCGCCGAGCCGGGGGCGTCGGCCAGCGCCGCCCGGAGCAGCGCCTCGGACGCCGCGGTGTCGTGGCGGATGCAGAACCCGGTGGTGGCCAGCTCGGCCTCGACCGCCGCATCGTGGGGCCGGATGCGGTTGGCGGCGGCGAAGGAGGTGTCGGCCAGGGCGATGTCCTCACGTTCCAGGGCCACGGTGCCCAAGCTGATGCGCAGCTCGGCGTCGTCCGGCGCCAGGCCCACCGCGCGGGCCACCTCGGCCTGCCATTTGTCGATCTGGCCGTCGCGGACGTACCAGTCGGCGATCTCCCGGGTCCGCTCGACCCAGGTCGGCTGGATCGTCCGCGCCGCCTGGAGGTGGGTCAGCTGGCCGGCCTGGTCCTTCTTGTCCCCGGCCAGGTTGGCCCGCTCGCGCTCGATCTCGGCCCGGTCGTAAACGTCCGGCGACGCCAGCGCGGTGGCGGCGTCGAGCTGGGCCGCGGCGCTGGCGGTGGAGGCGGCGTCGCCGGCGGCCAGGCCGTAGTCGGCCAGGGCCTCGGCGTAGAAGGCGTGGGCCATCACCAGCTGGGGTCCGAGCCGGGCCGCCGCCGCCCCCCGCTGGACCGCGATCGCCAGCGCCTTGGTGTCGTGGGCGTCGCTGGACCAGTCCTTGACCCGGGTCGAGACGGCGCCGGCCAGGGCGTCCCGGGGGCCCAGGCGGACGGCGGTGTCGGCCTCCAGGCCGGCCTCGTCGAAGCGATGCTCGTAGTTCAGCAGCAGGGCGTAGCGGGCGTGGCCCTCGACCGAGCCGGGGTGGGCGGCGAGGAAGCTCTTGAAGAGCCGCTCGGCGGCGTCGTAGTGGTTGGCGAAGAGCGCGTCGACCGCCTCGGCCAGGGTCGCGGGGCCGGACGGGCTGGGCGCGGGCGTGGCCCGTCGCGCCTGCGGCGGGGTCGGGGTGCAGGCGGCCAGGGCGACCAGGCAGGCGGCGACGAGCGCCGCGCGAGCGCGCATCGAGATCAGGTCAGGACATTAGCAGCGCGCCCGCCGCGGCCCCGCGGCGGCGATCAGCCTGCCCTTCAGGCCGGGTAGCCGCGGCTGCCCGCGGCGGGGCCGGCCTCGGGGGTGCCGGCGGCGTTGAGGTACTTCTCCTGGAGCTCCCAGACCCGCTCGATCAGGGAGCTGAAGTCGGGGCGCCCGGGGACCTGGATGCCGGCCTGGACCAGGCTGTGACGGAGGTCGGCGGGGATCTCCTTGGCCTCGCGGAGGTTGAGGCTCTCGAGCGCGTCGAGGAGCACGTCGAGATGGTGCAGCCTCCCGCGCCGCAGACGGTCGTTCTCGTGTTCCATTGGGTTCCTTCCCCTCGTGAACCGAGGTAGGCCGCTCATTATAGAGAGGACGCCGGGCGTGTGAAATGGCGTGTGACACAGGCACGGCGGGGGACGCCTGGCTATCCTGACACTGCACCGGAAAGGCGAGTTGACTGAGATCGGAATGAGCGGGCGCGGCGAGCCGGCACCGGCCGAGTGGTCGGTTGCAGAGGAGTTCCGGCGCGCCCTCCGCTACCTCTCCCGCCCGGCCCCCGCCGCCGACGACGGCGCGCTGGTGCCGATCGGGGCGATCGCCTGCCTGACGCTCCTCAGCCTGGCCTTCCTGGCCCAGCTCGGCCTCGGCGTCAGCATCCTCTACGCCTTCCCGGTGGCCCTGGCCTGCTGGCTCTTCGGCCGCTGGGTCGGCCTGGCCTTCACCGCCGGCGCTTTGGTGGCGATGGTCACCGCCGAGGTGGCCACCTCCCAGGGCTTGGCCCGCCTGGCGGTGACCATGCCGGCGCTGGTGCTGGTGACCCTGGTCTCGATCGTGGCCTCGGAGCGGGCCGCCGGCAGCGAAGCCCTGATGGACGAGCTGCGGGAGCGCGGCTACCGCCACCGCCGGATGCTGGAGACGATGACCGACGTCAGCCGCGAGCTGGTCGAGTCGAAGCGCTGGGAGGCGATCGCCGAGCACCTCACCGAGAGCCTTCGCCGCGACCTCGAGCTGGACGCCGCCTGGATGTTCCTGCGCTACTCCACCGAGGCCGGCGACCGCCTGGAGCTGCTGGCCGGCGCCGGCGACCGGCCCAGCAGCGCCGATTCGGTGCTCTCCCAGGGCAGCCTGGCCGAGGTGGTGGCCCAGGGGGTGCCGCTGGTGGCGGGGTCGGCGCTGGAGCTGGCGGCGGTGCGTCCCGACCTGGTCCCGGCGGTCGTGGAGGACGGGCTCGAGGCCCGGATGGTGATGCCGGTCTTCGTCAAGGGCGCGGTGGCCGGGGTGCTGATGCTGGCCAGCCGGGCCCGCCGCGAGTGGAGCGACGAGGAGCGCCGGATCGCCGCCGCCGTCACCAGCCAGCTCGGCCTGGCGATGGAGAACGCCAGCGCCTACCGCTCGACGGTCGAGGCCCTGGTCCAGCTCGAGGAGGTGATCCAGATGAAGTCGGACTTCCTCAAGACCGTCTCCCACGAGCTGCGCACCCCGATCACGGTGATGGCCGGCTACATCGACCTGATGGCCGACGGTTCCCTGGGCGAGGTGCCGCAGAGCTGGCGGATGCCGATGGAGCAGGTCAAGCTCAAGGTCAGCGAGCTGAACCAGATCGTCCGCATGATGCTCGACGCCTCCCGCGCCGAGGGGCCGTCGATCAGCCTCCACCTGGCCGACATCGACCTGGGCACCACCGTCCGGCTGGCGGTCGAGGCCCAGGTGGTGGAGGCCCGCCGCCGCGGCCGCCGGCTCCGCCTGGAGCCCCCGGCCCAGCCGGTCCGGGCGGTCGCCGACCAGGACAAGCTGCTGGTGGTGCTGCGCAACCTGATCGAGAACGCAGTCAAGTACTCGCCCGCCGAAAGCGTGGTGGACATCGGCTACCAGGGTGACGCCGACCGGGTCAGCCTCTGGGTGGCGGACCGCGGGCCGGGCATCCCCGACGGCGACAAGCCGCGGATCTTCGACCAGTTCTACCGCGTCGACCACCCCGACCTGCGCGACGTCGGGGGCACCGGCCTGGGCCTCTTCATCTGCAAGCAGCTGGTGGAGGCGCAGGGCGGCCGGATCGCGGTCGCCGACCGTCCCGGCGGGGGCAGTGTGTTCTCGGTGGCGATTCCACGACGGCCGGAGGCGTCCGCGCCCGAGCCAAACGCTGCGCCCGAGCCTGATCTGGCGCCGGTCACGGCGATCTGACACCACTCTGTTGCCGCCGGGCTGTTGGTGGGGGCCCGGGCCACATTTAGAGTGCGCCTTGCAAGCATCATCCCTCCCTACGAAGCAGAGGCCCGAGTTCCCGTCTCGGGCCTCTCTTTTTGCCCTGAGGACCGGAGGCGGTGGGGATCAGTTCCCCGGCGTCCGCCGCTGCGCCCAGCCTAGGCGGGGTGGGCGGTGTTGCCCTGGAGGAGGGCCAGGGCGTGGGGGAGGACCGGGAGCACCGCGTCGAGGTTCTCGAGGGCGCCGCTGGGGTTGCCGGGCAGGTTGAGGAGGAGGGAGGTGCCGAGGGCGCCGGCGACGCCGCGGGAGAGGATCGCCAGTGGGGTGTGATCGCGGCCGGCGCGGCGCATCTCCTCGGCCAGCCCGGGGACCAGGTAGTCGCAGACCGCCGCGGTGGCCTCGGGGGTGCGGTCACGCGGGCCCAGGCCGGTGCCCCCGGTGGTCGCCACCAGGGCGGCGCCGCCGGCCAGGCGCCGCAGCGCGGCCTCGATCTGCGCCGGTTCGTCCGCCACCACGGCGACCTCGGAGATCGCGAACCCCGCCCCCCGCAGGCGCTCCGCGACCGCCGGCCCACCCCGGTCGACGGCGACCCCCGCGGCCACCCGGTCGCTCACGGTCAGGACGGCGGCGCTGAGCCCCACCGCCCCATTATCCCGGCCGCCGCCCATCCCTGAGCCCCCCTGGGCGAATGCCCCTGCGCGCAGCGGCGGAGCCGCGGAGCTGATCCTCAGCGCACGGCGGCACGCCGGGCGCCGAGGGACTCCGGCGGCATCGAACCGCCGGCCATCAAATTGCGCTTCAGCGCTGGCGGTCGCCGCTGCGGCCACCGGCCTTGGCCATCACCCGCAGGTCGGTGACCGTGACCCAGGGGTCGACCGCCTTGACCATGTCGACCACCGTCAGCGCGGCGACGGCGCAGGCGGTCAGGGCCTCCATCTCGGCGCCGGTCCGCTCGACGCAGCGGACCTCGCTGGCCAGGCGCACCCCGGGCAGGGCGGCGTCGAGCCGGGCGGTGACCTCGATGTCGGTCAGGGCCAGGGGGTGGCAGAGGGGGACCAGGTCGGCGGTGCGCTTGGCGGCCATGATGCCGGCCAGGCGGACCACCGCCAGCAGGTCGCCCTTGGGCAGGTCGCCGGCCGAGGCGGCGGCGTAGGCCGCCTCCGACATCACCACCACCGCCTCGGCGGAGGCGGTGCGGGCCGTCACTGGCTTCTCGGAGACGTCCACCATCCGGGCCCGGCCGTCGCCGTCGAGGTGGCTCAGCCCGGCCAAGCGCTGGTGCACCGTCGGCGTTTCCGCCGGCTGCCGCGCCGCACTAGGCCCCCGCGGGCGAAGCGATCAGCTCCTCGACGACCTTCTTGAGGCCGTCGAGGGAGTACGGCTTGACGATGAAACTGTCGGCCCCGGCGCCCATCAGCTCCTCCTGGCGCATCTCGGCGGCGGTGAAGACGGCCACCGGCAGGTCCTTCATGCGGGGGTCGGCGCGGATCTGGCGGCAGACCTCGAGGCCGTCGACGTCGGGCATCATCAGGTCGAGGAGGACGATGTCGGGGCGGGTCTGGGTCAGGATGTCGAGCGCCTGGCGGCCCCCGCGCGCCACCAGCACGGCGTAGCCCTCGATCTCGAAGAACATCGAAACCACGTGGGTCAGCTGGGGGTCGTCGTCGACCAGCAGGACTGTATGTGCCATCGTGCCCGTGGGCTTCGCCAGCATATCAGGGCGCCTCTGGCGCGGGAACGGGCCCTCCGGGCGGGGGATCGGCGCCGGCGCCCCGGCGGGCCGCGTCGACGTCGTCGCGGCGGAAGTCCCGCTGCTCCCGGGCCGGCGGGCGGCCGCGGGTGACGGCGCCGGAGCCGAAGCGGTCGCGCAGGCTGTCGAGGGTGGCGTCCAGGGCCCGGGCCCGGCCGCGGTCACCCTCGAACAGGTCGGCCTGGCCGGCCTCGACCAGGTTGGCGACGCCGATCCCCACCAGGCGCACCGGGCGGCGGGCCGCGAGCGCCTCGCCGAGGAGCCGGTCGGCGGTGGGCAGGAACTCGGCGTCGACGTCGGTGGGCACCGCCAGGGTGGCCTGCAGGGTATGGGTCTCGAAGCCCGCCCAGCGGATCTTGAGCCGCACCGTGCGGGCCCACATCCGGCGGGCGCGGAGGCTGTGGGTGACGTCCTGGGCCAGGCCGCGGACCACCTGGCGGAGCTCCTCGGGGTCGGTCAGGTCGCGCTCGAAGGTGGTCTCCCGGGAGATCGACTTGGGCGCCCCCGGCACGGTCACCGGCCGCGGGTCGGACCCTCGGGCCAGCGCTCCCAGCCCGGCGCCCTGGCTGCCCAGGCGAGCCTCCAGCACGGCGTCGGGGAGCGCCGCGACATCGCCCACCAGGCGGAGGTCGAGATCGGCCAGGCGCCGCTCCGCCGCGGGGCCCAGGCCCGGCAGCACCCGCAGCGGCAGCGGCGCCAGGAAGGCGGCCTCCCCGCCCGGTGGCACGATCACCAGGCCGTCCGGCTTGCGATGGTCGCTGGCGACCTTGGCCACCACCTTGCAGGTGGCGATCCCCACCGAGCAGGTCAGCCCGCCGGTGGCTTCGAAGACCTCGGCCTTGAGGCGCCGCCCGCCGGCCCCCGGGGCGACCCGGAAGTCGGGGCTGGCGGAGAGGTCCATGAAGGCCTCGTCGAGCGACAGCGGCTCCACCAGCGGGGTGTAGCGGTCCATCACCCGGAAGACCCGCGACGAGTAGTCCTGGTAGGCCCGGAAGTCGGCCGCGACCCAGATCGCCTGGGGGCAGAGGCGCTTGGCCTCGCCGGCCGGCATCGCCGAGCGCACCCCGAACTTGCGGGCCTCGTAGGAGGCCGCCGCCACCACCCCCCGCGGCCCGGAGTGGCCGACCACCACCGGCCGGCCCCGCAGGGCGGGCTCGCGGAGCTGCTCCACGGAGGCGTAGAAGGCGTCCATGTCGAGGTGGACGATGCAGCGGGAGAAGGGCGTCTCGGGGGCCCCGGCGCCGGACACTAGCGCTTCTTCTGGTACTCCGCCAGCTCGGCCGGGGTCAGGTAGCCGGCCTGGATCATCAGCTCGACGTAGGGCACCGCCAGGATCGGCGCGATCCGCCGCAGGACCCAGGGTGGCGGGTTGTCCTTGTTCTTGTTGACCGATTGGTAGAAGTAGATCTGGTTGAGGTCGCTCTGGACCGCCAGGCGATGCAGCGAGATGTCTCGCTCGGCGCAGCGCTCCTTGAGGTAGGCCGCGAACTCAGGCGTCGCCATCGTGTCAGGTGACAGAGTAACTCGGCCGGCTGAAGGGCGCATCCCCCGCCGCGCCGGCCGGGCGTAAGGGTCGAGGTAATCGGCACATCGAGGTAGCGGGCGCGTCACACTGGCTGTGTGTTCCTTCCCATGACGAGACCCGACTGCTATATTCGGCCCAATTTGGCCGTCTGTTCTTGAATTGACTTGATAAGCCGTCGCGCCTTTGTCGCAGTCTCATCGGCCGCCATCCTGCTGGCAGTCGCCGCCCTGGCCGTGGCGGGCCTGGTGGCCGGCGGGTACATCGGCACCAGCGTCAAGGTCAGCGGCCGGGGGAGCACCACCCAGGCCGGCAACGTCCGCGCCCAGGGCAACCTCCACGTCGACAACAACGCCACCGTCTCCGGCTCCCTCGACGTCACCGGGCCGACCACCCTGACCCAGCTGACCTCGACCGGCAACGACCGCTTCAACTCGGCCCACTTCACCGGCCAGCTGACCAGCGAGTCGACCATCACCGGGACCCAGTTCATCAGCACAGTGGCCACCGGCAACGCGCCCTTGGTGGTCAGCAGCAGCACCCTGGTGCCCAACCTCCACTCCTCCAACTCCGACCGCCTGGGCGGCAACGCGCCCGGGTTCTTCGTCGACACCTCCGGCGCCGCCCAGGCCAAGGCCGGCAGCCTCAGCGTCGGCGGCAACCTCAGCGGCGGCAGCCTCAACGTCGGCGGACCCAGCAGCCTGGCCGGCTCGCTCAACGTCGGCGGCGCCAGCGCGCTCGCCGGCAGCCTCAGCGTGGGCGGGCTGTCGACCCTCACCGGGATCAGCGACAGCGGCCCCCTGACGGTCGGCGGCGCCAGCACCCTGAACGGGCCGGTGACCATCGCCAACACCCTGGGGGTCACCGGTGACACCACCCTGGGCACCTTCGTCGCCGGCGGCAGCGGCACCGTCAAGGGCAACCTGACGGTCCTCGGCAGCAGCACCCTGGGCCTGCTCAACGTCATCAACCTGGCGGTCGGCGGCAACCAGACGGTGGCCGGCACCCTGGGGGTCGGCGGCGGGGCGTCGGTCGGCGGCACGCTCAACGTCGGCGGCCCGGCCGCGTTCGGCTCCAGCCTCAACGTCACCGGACCGGCGACCACCGGCAACCTGACGGTCAACGGCGGCGGCAGCTTCAGCGGGGCCGTGGGGATCACAGGCGGGCTGGCCGTGGGCGGCTCGGCCCAGGTCGGCGGCTCGGCCCAGGTCGGGGGCTCGCTGGCGGCCGGCAACGGGCTCTCGACCGTCGGCGGCGGCCTCAACGTAGGCGCCGGCGGGGCCACCATCAACGGCGGCGCCACGGTCAACGGCGGCGGGCTCGACGTCAGCGGTGGCGCGACCATCGGCGGCGGGGCCACGGTGGCCGGCGGCGCGACCATCGGCGGCAGCGCCACGGTCAACGGCGGCGTCACGGTCAACGGCGGCACCACCCTCAACGCCGGCGCCACGGTCAACGGCGGCGCGGCGGTCAACGGCGGGGCCACCATCCTGGGCAGCGCCACGGTCAGCGGCGGCCTGATCACCGACACCCTGACCGCCAGCGGCCTCAGCGCGCTCAACGGCGGCGCCACCGTCGGCGCCAACCCCGGCGCCACCCGGGTGCTGACGGTCAACGGCTCCCAGCTGGTCAACGGCAACGACAACATCACCGGAACGCTCACCGCCGGCAGCTTCGCGGGCGGCGGCAACGCCAGCTTCGGCTCCATCACCACCCCCCTGATCAACACCGCCAGCGGCGGCCTGACCCTGGCCCCGGCCAGCGGGCTGACCAGCGTGACCGGCGCCCTGACCACCTCCGGCGCCCTCACCGGCGGGGGCCTGCTGACCGGTAACGCCGGGCTGGCCGTCACCGGCGCCAGCAACCTGACCGGCAGCCTGGCGGTCAGCGGACCGGCCACCCTGGGCGGCGGGCTGGGCCTCACCGGCGCCCTGACCCAGTCGGGCGGGACCGTGTCCCTGGCCGGCGCCTCCGGCCGCACCCTGACCATCGACGGCAGCGGCACCAGCATCGTCGGCGGCCTGATCGCCGACACCATGATGTCGACCGGCGACACCAGTGTCGGCGGCAACCTCAACGTCACCGGCCGGGGCACCTTCGGCGGGCTGCTGACCGGCAACGGCGGCAGCGTCCTGAGCGGCGGGAACGCGCTCAACGGCGGCAACACCCTGACCGGGGGCAACACCCTCACCGGGGGCAACAACCTGACCGGCGGCAACACCTTCGCCGGCACCCCGACCGCGCCCGCGGCCAGGGCCAACGCCGACCCCGGCAACGTGACCCCGGACAGCGGGCTGCTGGTCAGCGGCAACACCACCCTGGGGGGTGACCTCCGGGTGACCGGCAACTCGACCTTCGTCGGCACCGTCAGCTTCGGCGGCGTCAGCGGCGGGCCGGGGGTCTTCGCCTCGGTCACCACGCCGCTGATCAACACCTCCAGCGGGCCGCTGAGCATCGCCCCCGCCGGCGGCCTGACCAGCGTCACCGGCAGCCTCACCGCCGGCGCCCTGACCGCCACCGGCGCGCTCGGCGGCGGCAGCCTGGCGGTCGGCGCCGGCGCCACCAGCCTGGGCGGCAGCCTCACCGTCACCGGCGCGTCCACCCTCAGTGGCGGCCTCACCGTCACCGGCGCCTCCAACCTCACCGGCAGCCTGACCGCCGGCGGCGTCGCCAACCTCAACGGCGGGGCCAACGTCAGCGGCGGCAGCGGGCTGGGGGTCACCGGCAACCTCACCGCCAGCGGCGTCGCCAGCCTCAACGGCGGGGCCAGCGTCAGCGGCGGCAGCGGGCTGGGGGTCACCGGCAGCGCCAACGTCAGCGGCGTCGCCAACCTCAACGGCGGCATCGGCACCACCGCCGGCGGTCTCAGCGTCAGCTCGGCCACCGGGGCGGTCACCGTCACCAACCAGGGCGCCACGGCCGGCAGCCTGGTGGTCGACGGTTCCAACGGCACCCCCGGGGTGACCGTCAGCGGCGGCGCCGGCGGCGGCGCCGGCAGCCTGACCGGCGGCAGCATCACCCTCTCCGGCGACGTCACCGCGCTGACCGGCCACTTCGCCACCGCCTCGGCCAACACCCTGACCGACGACGGCGCCGGCGCCCTGACGGTGTCGCCGACCGGCGCCCTGGTCCTCAGCCCGACCGCCAACAACCTCTCGCTGGACGCCGCCGGCGCCCTGGCCGTGCAGAGCACCATCAGCGGCTCCCAGCTGATCTCCAACGTGGCCACCGGGACGGCGCCCCTGACGGTGGCCTCCACCACCCAGGTGCCCAACCTCAACGCCTCCCAGCTCCAGGGCCTGACCGCCGCCCAGATCGAGGCCGCGGCCAACGCCGGCGCCGCCGGTTCCTTCGTCCAGAACGGCACCGCGGCGCAGACCGCCGACTTCAACATCACCGGCAACGGCACCGTCGGCGGCGCCCTGACCGCCGGGTCGGCCGGCGTCACCGGGGCCCTGGCGGCCGCGTCGGCCGGGATCACCGGCGCGCTCACGGCGGGCTCCGCCGGGATCACCGGCGCCCTCACCGCCGGCTCCGCCGGCGTCACCGGCCTGCTCACCGCCGCCACCGCCGACATCACCACCTTGACCGTCAGCGGGGCCTCGACCTTCAACGGCAACGTCGGGATCACCGCCAACCTGGCGGTCACCGCGGCCGGCAAGAACGTCCTCTCGACCGGCGCCGGCACCGTCACCGTGGGCGATCCGACGGCCCTGGTCACCTTCACCGTCAACGGCGCCACCAGCATCGTCGGCAACCTCGACATAACCGGCAACCTCCACGCCACCGGCACCACCACCCTCGACGGCGAGCTCAAGGCCGGCGCGGCGGCCAAGTTCCGCGGCACCTGCACGGTGACCCCGGTGGCCGGCGGCGCGCCGGTGGTCAGCGTCGGCACCTGCACCTTCCCGGCGGCCCTCAGCGCGGCTCCGACGGCCGTGTTCCTGACCCCCACGGCGGACTTCAGCGCCGGCGTCGCGGCCTCGCCGGCGACCCATTTCTGGGTCTCGGCCAGGACCGCCACCGACTTCACCGTCAGCTTCAACGGCAACACCACCGCCACCGTCACGTTCGACTACCTGGTGGTACAGTAGGGCCCTTCATGACCGGCTCCGTGATCTCGGCGGGGGGGGCTTCCCGCCGGCAGCCGGTGCTCTGGGCGGTGCTGGCGGTCTCTCTGGCCCTCAACCTGGCGCTGCTCGGCTTCACCCTGCTCGCCCGCGGCGCCACCGCCGCCGGCGGGGCCGCCGAGAGCTTCGACCGGGTCGCCTGGTACTCCGTCTTCCTGGACAACAAGGAGGCCTTCGTCGGCCACATCACCAGCCTCAACGCCACCACGGTGGCCATGGACCACCTCTACTACCTGACC
>DASZGP010000284.1:0-2025 GCA_035938695.1 Candidatus Dormiibacterota bacterium
GCCCTGGGCCAGGATCTCCATGCCCTCGGTCTCCAGGGAGAGGCGCAGCCGGTTGGCCACCTGGCCGAGCTGCTCGGCGGAGGTGAAGAGCACCATGGTCCGGCCGCCGAGCCCGCGGGCGATCTCCTCGACCACCTCCACCAGGGCGTCCTGGAAGCCGGGCTCGCCGGGGATCGGGAGGTCCTCGGGAAGGCCCAGCAGGGCCTGGTTGAGGTAGTCGAAGGGGCTCTCCAGGACCAGCTCCTCGAGCCGCGACTGGGGCAGCCCGGTGCGGCGGCGGACGTACTCGAAGGACCCCTGGAGGGCCAGCGTGGCGCTGGTCATGACCACCGTCGCCTTGTCGGCGAAGAGGCGGCGGGCCAGGATGTCGGCGACCTCGATCGGGGCCGAGCGCACGGCGACCCGGGCGTCGCGGCCGAAGGAGGCCCAGGCCACCCGGTCCTGGGGCTCGGTCAGGATCGGCGCCACCAGCTGGCGCAGCCGGGGGCCGACCACCGCGCCCTCGGCCTCGGTGAGGCGCTCCAGCAGGACCGCGACATCCTCGGCGGCGGCCCGCACCGGCTCGAACAGGCGGCCCGCCCGCAGCCGCGACTCGAAGCGCAGCTCGCGGCCGGCCTCGTTGCCCATCAGGCTGCGGCAGGCGTCGCGGAGGCCGTCGAACATCGCCAGGACGGCCTCCCGCAGCCGGCGCAGCTCGGGGCTGGCGCCGCGGCCCGGGGAGGCCGCCCCGGCCAGGGCCATCAGCCCCAGCAGGTCGTCCTCGCGCACCTCCTCGGTCAGCCCGCGGGTGGCCGCCTCCTCCAGGTGGTGGGCCTCGTCGACCACCAGGTGGCGTCCCAGGGGCAGGGCCCCGGTCTCGTTGAAGGCGTCGGCCAGGAGCAGGGCGTGGTTGACGACCACCACGTCGGCGCCGGCGGCCCGCCGCCGCGAGAGGTGGTAGAAGCAGGGCCGGGGGCCGTCGACGCAGTCGGCCGAGCGGCAGTCGCTCCACTCCGAGGCGACGGCCCGCCAGATCCGCTCCTCCTGGCCGAACAGGCGGAGCTCGTCGCGGTCGCCGGTGCGGGTGGAGCCGAGCCAGACGGTGACCTTGAGCTTGAAGATCAGCAGCTCGCTGGGGTCGATGCCCTCCAGCTCGGGGGCGTCACTGGCGACGTCCAGGCGGGTGCCGGCCAGGAGCTGCTCCCAGCGGAGGCGGCCGAGGTAGTGGGAGCGGCCCTTGAGCAGCACCGCCCGGGCGGGCACGCCGAGGATCCGGGCGGCCAGCGGCAGGTCCTTGTGGAGCAGCTGCTCCTGGAGGTTGATGGTGTAGGTCGAGACGCAGACCCGGTCCCCCCGCGAGGTGGCCCAGGCCAGCGCCGGCAGCAGGTAGGCCAGCGACTTGCCGGTGCCGGTGCCGGCCTCGACCATCAGGTTGCGTTCGCGCTCGAAGGCCTGGGCGACGGCCCGGCACATCTGCTGCTGGGCCTCGCGCAGCTCCCAGCCCGGCTCCGCGGCCAGCGGGCCGCCGGGGCCGAGCAGGGCGGTCAGGGCGTCGGCGGCCAGCGCCGGTGGTCGCGCGGCGGGCTCGGCGCCGCCCGCACCGGTGGCTCCCGGCGAGTCGGCCGGGCCGGTGCCCGCCGCGGCGGCCCCGCCCGTGCCCCCCGACCACCCGCCGGCGCCCGAAGCCGCCGCCGCCCGCGCCGCCACCGCCGCCCGGGCCGCCGCCGAGACCAGCGCGGCCTCGCCGGGAAACGCCTCCGGCGGCGGCTCGGCGTCCCCGCCGACGATCAGGTGGAAGAACGTCCGCAGGCTGTGCCGGCTGCCCAGGGTCAGCTGCCGCAGCTCGGCCAGCACCTCCGGGGGCAGCTCGCGGGCCAGCCGGACCAGCTCCAGGAAGAGCCGGAAGGTGGCCTCGGCGTCCTCCAGCGCGTGGTGCGGCCGGGGGTGCTCCAGCCCGGCGAGCTCGCACAGCCTCCCCAGGCTGTAGGACGGCGCGGCCGGGCAGACCACCCGGGCCAGGTCGATGGAATCGAACACCTCGCGCCG
>DASZGP010000285.1:0-6120 GCA_035938695.1 Candidatus Dormiibacterota bacterium
CGACGGCGCGGCCGACGCCCTGGCCCTGAACCGGGCCTGGATCGCCGCCCGCCGGGCCGCCCGCCCCTTCGTCGGGCTGAAGCTGGCGATGAGCCTGGACGGCAGGATCGCCACCACCACCGGCGAGTCCCGCTGGATCACCGGCCCCGAGTCCCGCGCCGAGGCCCACCGGCTGCGCGCCGCCTACGCCGCGGTCGCGGTCGGCGCCGGCACCGTGCTGGCCGACGACCCCGAGCTGACCGCCCGCGACGCCGCCGGCGCCCGCCTCGACCGGCAGCCGCTGCGGCTGGTGGTCGACGGCCGGCTGCGGATCTCGCCGGCGGCGCGCCTCCTCGACTCCGGGCTGCCGGGGCGGGCGCTGGTGGCCACCTCGGCCGGGGGCGCGGCGGCGCGGGGGGCGGAGTTCGCCGGCACGCTGCTGGTGGTCGGTGACGACGGCGCGAGCGCGGGCGATGGCGTGAGCGCGGGCGGTGGCGCCGCGATCTCCGCGGGACCAACCTTCCCGAGCCCCACCACGGCCGCCGACACCGGGCCCGACCCCCGCCGCGTCGCCATGGCCGACCTGCTCCGCGTACTCGCCGGCCAGGGCGTCGACAGCCTCCTGGTCGAAGGCGGCGGCGACCTCGCCTGGAGCTTCGTCGCCGCGGGCCTGGTGGACCACGTCCACGCCCTCGTCGCGCCCATCCTGATCGGCGGCCGCGAGGCCCCCTCGGCCGTCTCCGGCGAGGGCTTCGCCAGGCTCGAGAACGCGCTCGGCCTGCGCTTCGTCGCCACCCGCAACCTCGGCGACGACCTGCTCCTCGAAGCCATCCCCGCGTCGACCCGGCCTGGGGCCCCCGACTCCGAGGGCACCCCTGGTGAGGCGCCCCCCACCAGCCCTGGCGCGGAATCCTCGACCCGGGAGCCCTGAGGGGTATGTTCAGCGGCATCATCACCGAGATCGGCCGGATAGCGGCGATCGACCCCGCCTCCATCACCATCACCTGCGCCCGCGTCCTCGACGGCCTTCCCCGGGGCGGCAGCGTCGCCGTCAACGGCGTCTGCCTGACCGCCGCCGCCATCGACGCCGGCAGCTTCAGCGCCGACCTCATGCCCGAGACCCTCCGCCGCTCCACCCTGCATGGACTCACACCCGGCACCGAGGTCAACCTCGAAGCCGCCCTCAAGTTCGGCCAGGAGGTCGGCGGCCACCTGATCCAGGGCCACGTCGACGGCACCGGCGAGGTGGTCGAGGTCCGCGACGAGGGCAACGCCCGCTGGGTCACCATCCGGGTGCCGGCGGCCGTCGCCCCCTACTGCGTGGCCCAGGGATCGATCGCCGTCGACGGCACCAGCCTGACCATCGCCGAGCAGCGTGGCGACCGGGTCGCGGTCAGCCTGATCCCCCACACCCTGGAGCGCACCGTGGCCCGGGCCTACGCCCCGGGCAGCAGGGTCAACCTGGAGGCCGACATCCTGGCCAAGTACGTCGCCCGCTACGTCGCGGGCGGCCCAGACAGCACGGGGCCGACCCCATCGGGCGGTCACCCAACGCCGGAGCGATCCGGGGAGAGAGGCAACTGATGCCCGTCATCAGCATCGAGCAGGGAATCGAGGACTACCGCCAGGGACGGTTCGTGATCATCGTCGACGACGAGGACCGGGAGAACGAGGGCGACCTGGCGATCGCGGCCGAGCACGTCACGCCGGCGGCGATCAACTTCATGGCCACCCACGGACGCGGCCTGATCTGCGCCCCGATGGAGCCGGCCCGCCTGGACGAGCTCCAGATCGAGCCGATGGTGGGCCGCAACACCGCGCCGCTGGGGACGGCCTTCACCGTCTCGGTCGAGGCCCGCCACCGGGTCAGCACCGGTATCAGCGCCGAGGACCGGGCCAACACCATCCTGGCCCTGGTCGACCCGGCCAGCCGGCCGAGCGACTTCGCCAAGCCCGGCCACACCTTCCCGCTGCGGGCCCGCGAGGGCGGGGTGCTGGTCCGCGCCGGGCAGACCGAGGCGGCCGTCGACCTGGCCCGGCTGGCCGGGCTCAAGCCCGCCGGGGTGATCTGCGAGATCATGAAGGAGGACGGCACCATGGCCCGGATGCCCGACCTCGAGGTCTTCAGCGAGAAGCACGGCATCGGCATCCTGACCATCAAGGACCTGATCGCCCACCGCCGGCGCTGGGAGAAGCTGGTCGAGCTCTCGGCCACCGCCAGGCTGCCGACGGAGTACGGCATCTTCACCATCAAGGCCTACCGCGACGTGATCAGCGACTGGGCCCACGTCGCCCTGGTGATGGGGGAGGTCGACCCGGAGCAGCCGGTGCTGCTGCGGCCCCACTCGGAGTGCCTCACCGGGGACGCCTTCCACAGCCTCCGCTGCGACTGCGAGCAGCAGCTCCACACCGCCATGGAGATGATCGCCGAAGATGGGACGGGCGTGATTCTTTACCTGCGCCAGGAGGGGCGGGGGATCGGCCTGGTCAACAAGATCAAGGCGTACCAGCTGCAGGACCAGGGCATGGACACGGTGGAGGCCAACGAGGCGCTCGGCCTGCCGGTCGACAAGCGGGACTACGGCATCGGGGCGCAGATCCTGGCCGACCTCGGGGTGCGCAAGATCAGGCTGATCTCCAACAGCCCGCGCAAGTACTACGGCATCGAGAGCTACGGCCTGGAGATCGTGGCGCGGGTGCCCCTGGTGATCGCCCCCAACGAGCACAACAAGCGCTACCTGCGCACCAAGTCCGACAAGCTCGGGCACATAATGCACGACTGACATGGACGTCAAGACAGGCAGGCTCAAAGCCGAGGGGCGGGCCTTCGCGATCGTGGCCGCCCGCTTCAACGACTTCGTCACCTCCAAGCTGCTGGAGGGCGCGGTCGACGAGCTGGTGCGGCTGGGCGCCGACGAGGCCGAGATCACCGTGGCCTGGGTCCCCGGCGCCTTCGAGATCCCCACCGCCGCCGCCCGCCTGGCCAAGACCAACCGCTACGCCGCGGTGATCTGCCTGGGCACCGTGATCCGGGGCCAGACCGCCCACTTCGAGCACGTCGCCGGGCAGTGCGCCTCGGGCATCGCCGCCGTCGGCCGCCAGACCGGCGTGCCCACCATCCTCGGGGTGCTGGCGACCGAGAACCTGGAGCAGGCGATCGACCGCGCCGGCGGCAAGCACGGCAACAAGGGCGCCGAGGCCGCCGCGTCGGCGGTGGAGATGGCCGACCTGCTGGCGCAACTCGACTGAGCCAGGTCGCGACCCGGCACCCGCACCACGGCGCCGGGGCGGGCCGCCCGGCGGCCCGAGGGAGTCAGCCGGCGGTCTTGGTCGCGGTGCGCAGGCAGCGCGTGCAGACGCGCGCCTTGACCATCCGGCCGGCCTTCATCAGGGTCGCCGACTGGAGGTTGGGGACGAACCGGCGCTTGGTGCGGACCTTGGAGTGGCTGACGTTGTTGCCGGCCACCGGACCCTTGCCGCACACTTCGCAGCGCTGTGCCATTGGCTTTGACTCCGTTTCTTGAGTACGCGTAACCTTGAGGTCGAAGCGGGATTCTAACATAGGGTCCGGGCCCCTCCCGGCGCCTTCGTCATGCCCGCGCGGGCTTCGCCACGGCCCCGCCCACCACGTAACGCGCCCCCCGACGGGACGGAGGTCAGCCAGATGAACCGCATCCTCCAGGAACAGGACCTGGGCCGCATCGAGGTTTCCAGCCAGGTCGTGGCCTCGATCGCGGGACATGCCGCCAGCGAGTCCTACGGGGTGGTGGCGATGGCCGGCCGGGGGCTTCGCGACGGCATCGCCGAGCGGCTCCAGCGCGAGAACCTGCACCGGGGTATCGAGGTCCGGGTCGGCGAGGACGGGATCGACATCGCGCTGTACGTCGTCGTGGAGTACGGCGTCCGCATCACCGAGGTCGCCCACAGCCTCCAGGACGCGGTCAAGTACCAGCTCGAGAAGGCGCTCGGGATCAGGGTCAAGACGGTCGACGTCAACGTCCAGGGCATCCACCTCGACGAGCGCCGCTTCGACGTCGGGGGCGCCCGCTGATGGCGGTCATCACCCGGGTCGACGGCATTCTCTTCAAGCGCGCCATGCAGGGTGGCTACACCTGGCTCCGGGCCAACCGCGACCGGGTCAACCAGCTCAACGTCTTCCCGGTGCCCGACGGCGACACCGGCACCAACATGCTGCTGACCCTGGAGTCGGCCCTGGAGGAGATCGCCGCCGAGGACGACAGCGACCTCTCGCGGGTCACCTCGCAGGTCTCCCACGGGGCCCTGATGGGGGCCCGGGGCAACTCCGGGGTGATTCTTTCGCAGATCCTGCGCGGCTTCAGCCAGGGCGTCGGCGACGCCGTCTCGGTCGACTGCCACCAGCTCGCGGCGTCGTTCGAGAAGGCCACCGAGGTGGCCTACCGGGGGGTCACCAAGCCCACCGAGGGCACCATCCTGACCGTGGCCCGGGCGGTCTCCCGGGTGACCGTGGCCCGGGCCGCGGAGACCGAGGACGTCGCCGAGCTGATGCAGATCGCCGTCTCGGCCGCCCAGCGCGCGGTCGACGAGACCCCCAGCCAGCTCGCGGTGCTGCGCGAGGCCGGGGTGGTGGACGCCGGCGGCTACGGCCTGATGGTGATCCTCGAAGGCTTCCTCAAGGTGGTCAAGGGCCAGCCCATCGGTGCTGTCGAGGCGCGGGCCGAGGCGGCGGTCGCGGCCGAGCCGGTCAAGGTCGGGGCCCACGCCCTGGAGACCCCCGAGGAGGGTTGGGGCTTCTGCACCGAGTTCATCATCGAGTCGCCCCGGCCCGGCTTCGACCGGGTCCGCGACGAGCTGACCCCGATGGGCAACTCGGCGGTGATCGTCGGCGACGACAGCGTGGTCCGGATCCACATCCACACCCTCGACCCCGGGGCGCTGATCGCCCACGCCACGGCCTACGGCACGCTCCAGAAGCTGAAGGTCGAGGACATGACCCGGCAGCACCGCGAGATCCTGGCCGAGGACCACGGCACGGCGCCCGCCGAGGCGGCCGCCGAGGGTCCGGCCGCGGCCAACGGGCACCTGCCCCTGGCCGGCATCGGGGTGGTCGCGGTGGCCGCCGGCGACGGCTTCCGGCGGATCTTCGAGGAGCTCGGCGCGGGGGTGGTGGAGGGCGGCCAGACCATGAACCCCTCGACCGAGGACCTGCTGGAGGCGGTCGAGGCGGTCCAGGCCGGCTCGGTGATCATCCTGCCCAACAACAAGAACGTGATCATGTCGGCCCAGCAGGTGCTCGGGCTGACCAAGAAGCCGGTGGCGGTGGTGCCGACACGCACCGTCCCCCAGGGCATCAGCGCCCTGCTCAGCCTGGACCCCGGCGGCGACCTGGCCAGCAACACTGAGGCGATGAGCGCGGCGACCCACAACATCCAGACCATCGAGGTCACCCGCGCCGTCCGCAGCACCGGGGTCAACGGCCTCAAGATCAAGCACGGCGACGTGATCGCGCTGGTCAACGGCAAGATCACCGAGGCCGGGGGCAGCGAGGAGGAGGTCATCGACCGCGCCGTCGAGAGCCTGGGCCCCGACGGCTTCGAGCTGCTCACCGTCTACGGTGGGGCGGGGGTCGACGCCGAGCGGCTGGAGAGCGTCGCCGGGCACCTGCAGACCAAGTTCGCCAAGCTCGCCGTCGAGGCCCAGCGCGGCGAGCAGGACCACTATCCGTACATCCTTTCTCTGGAATGACGCCGGGCGACCGGTTAGGGAGGTGAACCGCGCGTGACCAGGATCGTCGTCGACTCGACCTGTGACCTGCCCGCCGAGACCATGGCGGCGCTCGACATCGTCTCCGTGCCGCTCAAGGTGCATTTCGGCGACGAGGTCTTCCGCGACAAGATCGACATGGACGAGGAGCAATTCTTCAGCCGCCTGGAGAACGTGACCAAGCTGCCGACCACCTCGCAGCCGTCCCCGGGCGAGTTCGTCGAGGCCTACAGGGCGCTCCCCGAGGGCGAGTCGGTGATCAGCATCCACATCGCCCACCAGCTCTCCGGCACCGCCAGCTCGGCCCAGCTGGCGGCCAGCGACCTGCCCGAGCGCGACATCCGGGTGGTCGACAGCGGCAGCGTGACCTGGGGCGCCGGGCTGCTGGTGATGGCCGCG
>DASZGP010000286.1:0-4927 GCA_035938695.1 Candidatus Dormiibacterota bacterium
CTCCGTAATAGCGCCGGATCAGGCTGTCGAAGGCCACCCCGACGTCCTCCTCGTGCTCCCGGGGGATGGTCACGCCGAGCTGGCGCAGGTCGCGCACCAGGCGGTCGCTCTGCTGCCGGATGAGGTGGATCAGGTAGTCGGTCAGCACCCGCATCTCGCGCTCGCTGACGTAGCCCACCAAGCCGAAGTCGATCAGCCCGTACCGCTCGGGGCTGACGACCAGGATGTTGCTGGGGTGGGCGTCGCCGTGGAAGGCGCCGTGCTCGAAGACCTGGGTCATCGACAGCTCGGCGCCCAGCGTGGCCAGCCGGCGGCGGTCCTCCAGCGAGAAGGCCGCCGGGTCGAGCCGGGAAAGGGGGGTGCCCTCGATGAACTCCGTGGTCAGCACCCGGCTGGTGGTGCGGTCCCAGTGGACCTCGGGGACGATCACCCGGTCGTCCTCGCGAAAGTCGTCGCGGATGCGCTCGGTGTTGCGGGCCTCCTCCAGGTAGTCCAGCTCGGAGCGGAGGAAGCCGGCCACCTCCTCGACCAGCCGGACCGGGTCGAAGAAGAGGTCGGGGGTGCGGCGCCTGACCACGTCGGCGATGTCGGCCATGACCCGGAGGTCGGCCTCGACCTTATCCGCCGAGCCCGGCCGCTGGACCTTGACCGCGACCTTCCGGCCTCCGTGCCGGGCGACGTAGACCTGCCCGATGCTGGCCGAGCCGATGGGCTCGGGGTCGAGCTGGTCGAAGAGCTCGTCGACGCCGGCCTCGAGGTCGGCCTCGATGACCTCCCTGATCTCCGCGAACGGCACGGGGCGGACCTGGTCGCGCAGGCCCCGCAGCGCGAAGAGCACCTCGGCGGGGAAGATGTCGGGCCGCAGCGAGAGGACCTGGCCCATCTTGATGTAGGTCGGTCCCAGCTCCTCCAGGATGGCCCGCAGCTCGTCGCCCCAGTGCACCGGCAGCCGCTCGTCGCGGGGCACGCCGCGGAAGCCCAGCAGGAAGCGACCCAGGGCGTACTTGCGCAGCACGAAGCCGAAGCCGTGCCGGGCCAGCACCTCGGCGATCTCGCGCTCGCGGGGCAGGTTGCGGACCCGGCTGACCGTGCGCAGCATCGCGGCAATTCTATGGACGGCCCCCAGGCAGGTGACAGCGCGTTGACGGCGGGCCTCTGGCTGCCTAGCATGGACCAGCCGGCCTCCGACCCGTGGCGCCGGCGCTGGGGAAGGATGGAATACGGGAATGGGAGGAACCAGCCATGAAGAACCGTGACGCGCGTCCGTTGGCGCTGAACCGTGAGACCGTCCGCGAGATGACCAGCACCGAGATGGGCCATGCCGCCGGCGGCATCACCCCGCCCCACACCGGCGCCTGGCCGACCGACTTCTGCACCGTCTACGTCAAGGTCGTCCTGTCGGTGGTGCTGCACAACTGCTAGCCCGCCGTTCCCTGGCGCTCTGACTGCCGGTGGCGGTGGCCGCCACCGGCCCGACCCTGCCAGCCTGGGTGCGTGGCTGCTGGACCGCGCCGTCCCGGATAGACTCCAGGGATGATCGAGGTCATAGGGCTGGTCAAGCGCTACAAGGACTTCGAGGCGGTCAAGGGCATCGACCTGACCGTCAAGGACGGCGAGGTCTTCGGCTTCCTGGGCCCCAACGGCGCCGGCAAGTCGACCACCATCAGCATCCTCTGCACCCTGCTCAAGGCCACCGCCGGCGAGGTCAGCGTCGCCGGCATCGACGTCCGCCGGCAGCCCGACGAGGTGCGGCGGCGGATCGGCCTGGTCTTCCAGGACCCCTCCCTCGACGACCAGCTGACGGCCCGCGAGAACCTCGAGTTCCACGGCTTCGTCTACGGCCTGCCGGCGGCCGTCCGCAAGGAACGGATCGCCGAGGTGCTGGCGATGGTCAACCTGGAGGAGCGCGCCGACACCCAGGTCAGGACCTTCTCCGGCGGGATGAAGCGCCGCCTGGAGATCGCCCGCGGCGTGATGCACCACCCCAGCGTGCTGTTCCTCGACGAGCCCACCCTGGGCCTCGACCCCCAGACCCGCAACCACATCTGGGACTACCTCCACGAGCTGCGCCGGCGCGAGGGGATCACCCTCTTCATGACCACCCACTACATGGACGAGGCCGAGTTCTGCGAGCGGATCGCGATCATCGACCAGGGCACGATCGTGGCCCAGGGCACCCCCGACGAGCTCAAGGCGATGGTCGGCGGCGACGTCATCAGCATCACCGCGGCCGCCCCCCAGGCCCTGGCCGAGGAGATCGACCGGGCCTTCAAGCTGGCGACGATGGTGGAGCGCGACCGGGTCCGGGTCGAGGTGCCCGAGGCCAGCACCTTCGTGCCCATCCTGGTCAAGGAGCTCAAGACCCCGCTGCGCTCGCTGACCCTCAGCCGGCCCAGCCTGGACGACGTCTTCATCAAGCTCACCGGCCACGCCATCCGCGACGAGGCCGCCGGGGGGATGGACCAGTTCCGGGCCATGGCCCAGCGTTGGGGCGGCCCCCGGAGGCGCTGACATGGAATCTGTAGGACAGGCCACCCCCCGCGTCGAGTCCCGCCCCGCCGGGGGCCGTGCCGGCACCGTCGGCGCCAGCCTGCGGGCGGTCTACATCATCTGGTACCGCGATGTCCTGCGCTACTTCCGCGACCGCTTCCGCCTGGTGGCCTCGCTGGCCCAGCCGCTGCTCTACCTGGTGATCTTCGGCACCGGGCTGAGCTCCGCGCTGCGCGGCACCGGGGCCGGTGGCTTCGGGCAGGGCGCCGGCTCGATCCAGTACGTCCAGTACCTCTACGGCGGGGTGATCGGGATGTCGGTGCTGTTCGTCGCCATCTTCAGCGCCATGTCGATCGTCTGGGACCGCGAGTTCGGGTTCCTCAAGGAGATCCTGGTGGCGCCGATCAACCGCTCCGCGGTGGCCATCGGCAAGACCCTGGGCGGGGCCACCCAGGCCATGATCCAGGGGCTGATCCTGCTGGTCCTGGCGCCGGTCGCGGGAGTCAGGCTGACGGTGGAGAGCGTCCTGCTGCTGGTGCCGGCGGTCTTCCTGGTGGCCTTCGCGCTGACCTCGATGGGCGTGGCCCTGGCGGCCCGGATGAAGTCGATGCAGGGCTTCCAGGGGGTGATGAACTTCCTGATGATGCCGATGTTCTTCCTCTCCGGGGCGCTCTTCCCGCTCAACAACCTGCCCGGCTGGCTCTTCGTGCTGACCCGCCTCGACCCCATGGCCTACGGTGTCGACGTGCTCCGCCGGGTGGTCCTGATGGGCTCCGGGCTGCCGCCGGCCTTCGTCGACCGCCTGGGCATGACCGTCAACGGCACCGTGATCTCGCCGTGGATCGAGGTCGGGGTGGTGGCGGCCTTCGGCCTGGCGATGCTGGGCATTGCCATCGCCAGCTTCCGCGTCCGCGACTGACCTGCGGCCCGCCGGCGGGCCGGTCGCACCCCTCGGCGCGTCGCGCGCGTGTGCCAGGCCGTTGACGCCGGCCGGGGGCGGTCCGTAGCATGGACCGGCCGGGGCCACCCGTGGCCCGGCCGAGGAAGGAACGGGATTGGGAGGAATTTCATGACCAAGCGCAACCAGCGCCGTCTTGCCCTGAGCACGGAGACGGTGCGCGACCTGACCGGTGACGAGCTGAGCGTGGCCGTCGGCGCCACCCAGAGCGGGAGCTGTCCGGGCAACTGCCCGGCGACCTACACGATCAAGACCATCGTCCTGAGCCTGCAGAACCAGTGCCCGCCGAGCGCCGGCGCCGGGTCCTGCTGATGGGCCGCGCCAGGAAGCTCGACCTCAACCGCGAGACCGTCCGCGAGCTGCGCGACGGCGAGATCGGCGCGGTGGCCGCGGCCGCCCAGCTGGCCCAGACCAAGACCGGGCCCAACCTCAACTACTGCATCAACATCTGCGTCGGCAGGATCATCACCCAGTACCAGTGCGTCTGAAGGAGATTGGGATGACAACAACTCGCAAGCAGAGCCTTTCGCTCACCCGGGAGACCGTCCGGGAGCTGGCCGGCAGGGACCTCGACGGCATCGAGGGCGGCGTCCAGCCGACCCCGCCGGTCATGGCCTCCCTGGTCGTCATCTGCCCCGCGCGCTCGGACCCGGGCTTCACCTGCAGCGGCGAGACCTGCATCTGATCGCAGCCTGAGCTCCGGCCGGCCGGCGCCATCGCCGCGCCGGCCGCACCCTATGGGAGGTATTCATGTCACGCAAGCTGTTCGTCAGCCGTGAGACGGTGCGCGTCCTCGACGACGCCCAGATCCAGGCCGCCGCGGGCGGCATCGACAGCCGCGCGGGCGGCATCTGCCAGTACACCGTGGCCACCCTCTGCCCGCTGACCCGTGCCAACGTCTGTGGGGTGCACACCGGCGCCCAGGACGGCTGATGCGTCACCTCAGCGTGCGCCGGGAGACCGTCAGGCTCCTGGCCGAGGCCGAGACCCAGGCAGCGGCCGCCGCCCGGGGGACGGTGGGCCCGAGCTACCAGCCCTGGGTCTGCTACGAGACCAACAGCGGCTGCCCCGGGCAGACGTTTCTCTGCGGCCTGAGCGCGGCCAGCGCCTGCCTGGGCTGCGTCAAGGTTCCGTAGGAGGAGGGAATGGAAGCCCGCGATTTGTCGACCCAGCGTCACAGGCGCCGTCTGGCCCTCAGAAGCGAGACGGTGCGCGATCTCACCAGCGCGCATCTCAGCCAGGCGATTGGCGCCAGCGCCAGCCAGAGCTGCCCGCGCGAGTGCCCGGGGACGACCCCGGCGATCCAGAACTTCGTCAACAGCCTCGAGGGCAAATGCGCCCCGAGCAATGGCCAGCGTTTCTGCTGACCGCACACCAGGAGGAAGCAACATGAAGCTCAGCACCAAGCGCCCATTGGCGCTGTCCCGGGAGACCGTCCGCGAGCTGGCCGGCAGGGACCTCGACGGCATCGAGGGCGGC
>DASZGP010000287.1:0-5232 GCA_035938695.1 Candidatus Dormiibacterota bacterium
CGCGCTCGTGGCTGGCCAGGGCGATCGCCGCCAGCGCCGCGATCCCGATGCCGGCCAGGCCGACCAGGATCAGGAGATGCGGCGGCGTGAACAGCTCGCGGTCGCGGCCCAGGTCGAGGTGCCAGGCGACGTCCCAGTAGAAGCCGAGGCCGGCGACCAGCAGCGCCCACAGCCCCAGGCCGATGCCCGCCGCGCACCACGCCGGCAGCCCGGTGACCCGCCGCAGCGAGTCGGCCCCCCGCTCCACCAGACCGGCGATCCCCCGCCGCCCGCCGGCGTGGCCGCCGGCCAGCAGCCAGGCCACGGCGCCGGCCAGCAGCGCCACCAGGGCGGCCAGGAAGCTCCATTCCCAGGGTTGGACGTGTCCCATCGCCGCGGCGGCCAGGTGTCGGATGGTCATCACAGACCTCCCCATGACTTGATGTTTCATCATATTATGTAACATCATTTCATGTCTTGTCCAGTCTTGGACGCCGATCCGCCGGGATACGCCGGTGCCGAGGAGCCGCGATGATGATCGAAACCGAGATGGTGCCCGAGGCCAGCAGCCCCACCGACGCCGGGCCGGCCGTGGCCCACTTCCACGTCGCCGTCATCGGCACCGGCTTCGCCGGACTGGGGATGGCGATCAGGCTCAAGCAGCGGGGCATGGACGACTTCGTGGTCCTGGAACGCGCCGCCGACCTCGGCGGCACCTGGCGGGACAACACCTACCCCGGCTGCCAGTGCGACGTCCCCTCCCACCTCTACTCCTTCTCCTTCGCCCCCAAGCCGGGCTGGAGCCGCACCTTCTCGCGCCAGCCGGAGATCTGGGACTACCTGCGCGACTGCGCCCACCGCCACGGCATCCTGCCCCATATCCGCTTCCGCCACGAGGTGCTGGAGGCGGCCTGGGACGACGCGGCGCGGCTCTGGCGCATCGAGACCTCGGGGGGCGCCTGCACCGCGCGCTTCCTGGTCGCCGGCATGGGCGGCCTGAGCGAGCCGGCGATCCCCGACCTGCCCGGCCTCTCGACCTTCGCCGGCACCGCCTTCCACTCCGCCGCCTGGGACCACGGCCACGACCTCGCCGGCCGCCGGGTGGCCGTGATCGGGACGGGCGCCTCGGCGATCCAGTTCGTCCCCCTGATCCAGCCGGAGGTCGCCCGGCTCCACCTCTACCAGCGCACGCCGCCCTGGGTCCTGCCCCATCACGACCGCGAGGTGCCCACCGCCGAGCGGCGCCTGTTCGCGCTGCTGCCGCTGGGGCAGCGCCTGGCCCGGATCGCGATCTACCTCGGCCGCGAGGGCTTCCTGCCCTTCTTCACCCACCGCGCCCTCAGCTTCCTGCCGGAGCGGATCGCGCGGCGGCATCTGGCCCGCCAGGTCCCCGACCCCGCCCTGCGCGCCCGCCTGACCCCGGGCTACGCCGTGGGCTGCAAGCGCATTCTGCTCTCCAACGACTACTACCCGGCGCTGGTCCAGCCCAACGTCGAGGTGGTCGGCGAGGGCATCCGCGAGGTCCGGCCGGGCTCGATCGTCAGCGCCGACGGCACCGAGCGCGAGGTCGACACCATCATCTTCGCCACCGGCTTCCAGGTCGTCGACATGCCGGCGGCGCGACGCATCAGGGGGCGCGGCGGGCGGACTCTGGAGGAGGCCTGGGAGGGCAGCCCGCGGGCCTACCTGGGCACCACCACCCCCGGCTTCCCCAACCTGTTCCTGATGCTCGGCCCCAACACCGGCCTGGGCCACACCTCGGTGGTGCTCATGATCGAGTGCCAGATCGACTACATCCTCAGCTGCCTCGACGTGCTGGCCCGGCGCCGGCTGCTGACCGCCGAGGTGCTGCCCGAGGCCGAGGCGGCCTACAACCGGCGGGTCCAGGCGCGGATGCGCGGGACGGTCTGGACCACCGGCGGCTGCGCCAGCTGGTACCTCGACCGGACCGGCCGCAACACCACCCTGTGGCCAGGCTCGACCCTGGCCTTCCGGCGCCTGACCCGACGCTTCGACCCCAGGGCCTACGCCCTGGCCTGAGCCCGGCCGCGGGGGGCGATCTCGACACCGCCCCGGCCGCGCGTATACGCTCCACCGATGCCGGGCGCCGCGCACCTCTCCCCCGTCGCCCTGCTGGTCCTGGCCGCCGCCACGGTGGCGGTGCTCCACTCCATCCTCCCCGACCACTGGGTGCCGCTGGCGGTGGTCGGCCGGACCCAGCGCTGGAGCCTGCTCCGGGTGGCCCGGATCAGCGGCCTGGCGGCGGCCGGCCACGTGCTCGCCTCGCTGCTGCTGGCCGGCCTGGTGGCGGCCGTCGGCCTGCGCTTCCAGCGCCAGATCGACGTCCAGCAGGGCCACATCGTCGGCGCCGTCCTGGTGCTGACCGGCCTGGGCTTCCTGGCCTGGGGTCTGACCGGCCACGGACATCACCACGAGCATGGCGCGGGTCAGGACGGGCCTGGCCACGGTGCCGACGAGCACCGCCCCCACGCGCACACCGCGCGTGACCACGACGACCCCCACGACCACGGCCCCCACGACCGCGACCCTCACGACCGCGACCCTCACGACCGCGATGATCCCCACGCTCGCGCCCCGCACACCCACCAGCACGACACCGGGACGGCCCCGGCCGCGGAGCACGCCCACCAGCACCGGCACGAGGGGCTGCTCCACACCCACCGCCACGCGCACGAGGAGTACGTCCGCGAGCGGGTCAGGGAGCTGGAGCACCACCTGCGGCGGCCCAGCCTGGCGGGCCGGCTGGCGACGATCGCCGTGCCCTTCGGCGTCGCGGCGTCTCCCGACCTGACCATCCTCCCGGTCGGGCTGGCGGCCAGCGCCTACGGCGGGGGCGCGGTCGCCTGGGTGCTGCTGACCTTCGTGGTGACCACCATGGCGACCTTCGTCGGGCTCACCACCGTGGCGGCGGCGGTGGGGTACCAGGTCAAGGGCCTGTGGCTGGAGGAGCACGCCAACACCATCGCCGCCGTGGTGCTGGTGGCGATCGGGATCGTCGCGTTCCTCGGGTTCTGAGGCCAGGACCCGCCCGCTGGGGCACGCGGTCACCCCCATATCTGCGTACATCAAATGTGATATAAGAGATATCAATTAATCCTCGCTCGCTTGCGCTGGAGCGCCCCCACCCCAAGGAGGCTCAGATGGTCGCACCAGGTATCGGACCGGGTCAGGCGGAGGTCGTCGACCGGCGAATCGAGCTGGTCTGGAGGTGCTCGACCTGCGGCTACCAGCGCTCAGGGGTGACCCGTCCCGCCGGCTGCTCGGGGTGCGGCGCCGAGGCCGACGGGCTGATCGGCAGGACCTCCGTGGAGTGGCGGCTGCGGCTGGCCCCGGCGACGGCCGGCGCCACCGACTGACCTCGATGCCTACAGCGGCAGCGTGAGGGTGAAGACGCTGCCGGCGCCCGGCGTGGACACGACGGTGATGTCGCCGCCGTGGGCCCGGGCCTGCTCGCGGGCGACGTAGAGCCCGAGCCCGGTGCCCGGGATGCCCCGGCCGGCCTCGGCCGGGACGCGCTGGAAGCGGCCGAAGAGCCGATCCAGGTGCTCGGCGGCGATCCCGATGCCCTGGTCGCTGACGCTCAGCCGGGCGGTCCGCTCGCCGGCCTCGAGGTCGCAGTGGATGGGGCCGCCGGCCGGCGAGTACTTGACCGCGTTGTCGAGCAGGTTGCGCACCACCGCCTCCAGCCTGATGCGGTCGGCATGGACCTCCAGGCCATCGGGCCCCCGGACCTGGACCTCATGCCGGGGACTGGCAATCGCGATGCCGGCGGCGACCCGGCGGACGAGGTCGGCGAGGTCCAAGGGGCGGCGGTCCAGCTGCAGCTTGCCCTCCTCGATCCGCGATGTCTCCATCATCTGGTCGACCAGGGTGGCCATCTCGCCGACCTTCTGGGTCAGGGCCTCGACGATCGGGCGCGGCACCGGGCGGTCGGCGAACTCGCCGTCGTCGAGCATCGAGATATACCCGCGCAGCACCGAGATCGGCGCCCGCAGCTCGTGCGAGGCGAGGTGGAGGAAGTCCGACTTGAGCTTCTCGTTCTGCTCCACGTCGCGGGTGTGTCGCTCCTGGGAGACCTGCGCCCGGTGCCGCTCGGTCATGTCGCGGACCAAGCCGACGAAGGCCGGCCCGGCGGCGGTTTCGGCCGCCGGCGAGATCATCACCTCGGCCGGGAACTCCTCCCCGGAGCGGCGCACGGCGGTCAGCTCCACGCCCCGGCCGAGCACCTCGCCGCCGCCACCGCGGCGGTGGTGGCGGAGCCGGGCGGTCTGCTCCTGGCGGAAGCGCTCGGGGATGATCGACTCGGCCATGCCGCGCCCGGTGACCTCCGCGGCGGTCCAGCCAAAGGTCCGCTCGGCCTCGCGGTTCCAGCCGGTGATCAGGCCGCCGGCGTCCATGGTGATCACGGCGCTGGGGGCGTTCTCGAAGACCAGCCGGCCGAGATCCTCGGCCACGCGGTCGGACGGCCGGGAGGGTGGCGGCCTCCTGGCTTCGGTGGTCTCGGCGCCGCGCGGCGCCAGCTCACGACCAGCCATACGGTTATGTTATACCGGCGTACTCAATTCTGCTGCCCCCACCAACGGGGATTCTCCGCTAGGCGCGGACCGGATGGGCCAACGTGTCAGAGGCCCGCAGCCAGATCCAGGACCCGCGCGCCCGGGGCGGGTCGGCGGGATCCAGCCAGACGCTGTAGATCACCGCCGCCGGGTCGCCGGCCGGCCGCATCGGCTCCAGGCGCTCGGGATCGGCGACGCTGTCGAGTACCACCGGGTCGAGGATCAGCGCCACTCTGCCGGCGGGCAGGCGCAGGGGGCCGACGTGGTCGAAGCGGGCGAGGTCGTACTCGGGGGCGCCCGGCCGGTTGGAGAACATCTCGCCGGCCCGCCCGAAGCGGTCGCGGCCCACCGCCACCACGGTGTATTCCGGCAGGTAGTACATCGCGGTGCGATAGGAGGACGGGCCCTCGGGGTCGGCGATCACCACCACGTCGGCCGTCGCATACCGCCGCACCGCCGCGAGGACGGCGGCGACGTGGCGGTCGCGCGCGCCGACCTGCCCCAGCAGCGACCCGTCGGGAAGGACGAAGGTGGCGGCGTTGACCGCCACGCAGGCCGCCATCAGGCCGGCCCTGAGGCGCGGGCGCCAGCCTGGCCGCGCGCCGGCCAGGACGCCGGCCACCCGGTCCAGCGCCAGGCCGGCGGGCAGCACCAGCAGCGGGACGAGATAGAGGAC
>DASZGP010000288.1:0-2308 GCA_035938695.1 Candidatus Dormiibacterota bacterium
GAGCAGTCCCACGACTCCGGCCAGATCCTGGCCGAGCAGAGCCAGCGCAGCGCCAAGGATCCGGGCGCGCTGGAGGCCCTGCACGCCATCAGGGCCGGCGCGGAGCAGGCTCGGGAGGCGCTCCTCGGCGGCGCTCCGGAGCAGCTCGGAGAGATCATGCAGCGGGGCTGGGAGGCCAAGCGCCGCCTGGCCAAGGGGGTCAGCAACCCCCGCATCGACGCCGCCTACGAGGCCGCGATTTCGGCCGGGGCCAGCGGCGGCAAGATCGCCGGGGCGGGCGGGGGCGGCTTCCTGCTGGTGGTCTGCCCGCACGAGCGCCAGGCCGCGGTGAGTGCGGCCATGGAGCAGAAGGGCCTGGTCCGCGCCGACTTCCACTTCGAGAACGCCGGCGCCCGCATCCTGGTCAACAGTGCCGCGAACTAAGCCACTCACCCCCCTCCTGCCTTGGAGCCGGGTCCGGGCGGTGCTCCTGGGCGCCGACCTCGCAGGGGTGACCCTGGGGCTGGCGCTGGCCTACGTGGCACGCTACGGCAGCCTGGCCCCCGGTCGCGACGGCATGCCCCTGGTCTACCTGGCCCCGCTCTGGGCACTGTGGCTCGTAGCGCTGGCGGTTCTCGGCCTCCACCAGCGGCGCAACACGGTCAGCGGCATCGGCGAGTACCGGCGGATCCTGACGGCCGGCGCCGTGGTGCTGCTGGCGGTCATCGTGGTCAGCTACGCCGGTACCCAGAGCCTCGTCTCGCGCGGCTTCCTGGCCCTGGCCTTCGTCGCCGTCAGCCTGCTGGTGGGGCTGGGGCGCTTCGCCACCCGCCGCTGGATCTACGCCCAGGCCCGGCGCGGCCGCTGCCTCGATCGCGCGGTGGTGATCGGAACCAACCGCCAGGCTGTGGCGGTCGCCCGCCAGCTCGAGGAGAGCGCCCCCGCCTCCTGCCAGGTGGTCGGCTTCCTGACCGACTACGGCGCCATTGGACACCGCGTCCAGAATGGCCTGACCGTGCTCGGGGAGCCGATGCAGCTGGAGACGCTGGGCCCTGAGCTGGGCCTGACCAAGGCCATCGTGGTCCAGTCAGGGATCTCCTGGGAGAGCCTGCAGTGGCTGGTGGCCTGGATGCAGCGGAGCACCGGCGTGGAGTTCTGCCTGGTACCCGGCCTCCACGACCTCCACTCCACCCCGATGTCGACCTACCAGCTCGGTGGCCTGCTGACCCTGGTGCCGCACTCGGCGAGGGTCGTGGGCGTCGACGCCGTCCTCAAGCGTGGCCTGGAGCTGGTGGTCACCCTGCCGGCCTGCGTCGTCGCCCTGCCCGCGATCGCGGTCCTGGCGGTCTGCTCCCGGCTGGCCGGCCGGGGCTGGGGGATCGCCGCGGAGGAGTTCGTCGACGGGCGCGGCACCTACCGGCTCTGGCGCTTCAGCGACTCGGAGTTCGCCCGACGCTACCACCTGGCCCGCCTCCCCAGCCTGCCCCTGGTGCTGAGCGGCCGGGTCGGCCTGCTCGGGCCGCGGCCCATCCCCCGGGCCCAGCCCCAGCACTACGCCAAGGCCCGGCTCTTCCTGGACTCGGCCCGGCCCGGCTTCATCGGGCCCTGGTGGCTGGTGGGGATCCAGCGGCCGGCCGACCTCGACGCCGAGCTGGCCTTCGACCTCTACTACCTGCGCCACTACTCGATCTGGCTCGATGTCCACATCCTGGTCCAGGCGGCGCGCGGGGTCCTCGGCCGCCGGGTCAGCGCCGGGCCCCCGCTGCGACGGCTCCCGGCGCGGGCTCACTCGGATGCCTGAGGGCGGGGGGGGCGAGGCCACCCTGGCGGCCGGGGGGGCCATCGGCGGGGGGTCGGCGGGCTATGCCCTGGCCAAGCGGGCCATCGACCTGCTGGGGGCGGCCGCCGCGCTGCTCCTGGCCAGCCCTGTGCTGGCGCTCTGCGCCGTGCTGATCCGCCGGGAGGGGCCGGGGCCGGTGATCCACCGCCGCCGCGTCGTCGGCCGCGGCGGACGGGAGTTCGACGCCTTCAAGCTGCGGACCATGGTGGTGGACGCCGACCGCATCCTGGCGGCCAACCCGGAGTGGCTGGCCCAGTACCAGCGCAACGTCAAGCTGCGCCAGGACCCCAGGGTCACCCGCGTGGGCCGGGTGCTCCGGCGCTACAGCCTCGACGAGCTGCCCCAGTTCGCCAACGTCCTGCGCGGCGAGATGTCCCTGGTCGGCCCCCGCATGCTCCATCCCAGCGAGCTGGAGCGCTTCGGCGACGCGGCCGCCGAGGTGGTCGCGGTCAGGCCCGGGATCACCGGCCTGTGGCAGGTCAGCGGCCG
>DASZGP010000289.1:0-1528 GCA_035938695.1 Candidatus Dormiibacterota bacterium
GTTGGCCTCCTGTCGGAACGCGAACACCAGCACCGCCATGGTCTCACCCGGGGCGAAGGGATTGAGGTTGACGAAGTTGTGGGTCGGCGCCGACTGCCCGGCGGTGTAGAGCAGCGCGGCGGCCTCGCCGAAGGCCCGGCCGCTGACCAGGATGAGGCCGGTGATCAGGCTCGGCAGGGCGGCCGGGAAGAGCACCTTGCGGATCGACTGCCAGCGCGTGGCGCCCACCGCCAGGCTGCCCTCCAGCAGCGCCCGCGACACCCCCCGGAAGGCGTCCTCGGTGACCCGCACCGCGTAGGGCAGGTTGATGATGGTCAGCGCCAGCGCCCCACCCAGCCGGGTGTAGTGCCAGTGGGTGGCCTCCACGAAGACCAGCAGCCCGAAGAGCCCGACCACGATCGACGGCAGGGTGGCCAGGGTGTCGGTGGCCAGGCGGAGCACCTCCACCAGGCGCCCCGGCCGGGCGTACTCCGCCAGGTAGACGCCGGCGGCCAGGCCCAGGGGCACGGTGAAGAGCAGCGAGAGGAACAGGATGTAGAAGGAGTTGAAGAGCTGGGGCCCGATGCCGCCGCCGGCGGTGAAGCTGTGGGGGGCGCCGAGGATGAAGTTGGAGTTGCCCAGCTCGCCCCGGCCGGCGAGCAGGATGTGGATGATCAGGAAGGCCAGCAGCGCCACCAGCAGCCCGGCGACGGCCCGGATCAGGCCGGTCATCAGGGCGTCCACCAGCCGCGGGTCGACCAGGCGGCGGCTTCGGGTCCGGGCTCCCTGGGGCGCGGCCACCTAGATCACCTCGAGGCTGCGGGAGAAGCGGCGGATGACCAGGATCGAGAGCAGGCTCATCACCAGCAGCACCAGCCCGAGCATGTAGAGGGCGTTGGTCAGGACCGGGTTGAGGGCCCCGTTGGCCAGGTCGAGGGCGATCACCGTGGTCATCGTGGCACCCGGCGAGAAGAGGTCGTGGGGCAGGTGGGGCACGCCCCCGATGACCATCGCCACCGCCAGGGCCTCGCCCAGGGCCCGGGCCACGCCGAGCACGATGCCCGAGGTGATGCCCGAGCGGGAGGCGGGCAGGATCACCTTCCAGATCGTCTGCCAGCGGGTGGCGCCGAGCGCGTAGGAGGCCTCGGCCAGGGCCCCGGGCACCCGCCGGATGGCGTCGGCGGCGATGCTGGTCACGGTCGGCAGGATCATCACCGACAGCACCAGGGCGGCGCCCAGGACGGTGAACCCGGTGGGGCTGCTGCTGTGCATCCGGATCTGCGGCACCAGCACCGTGAGGCCGATCCAGCCGTAGACCACCGAGGGGATGCCGACGAAGACCTCGATCGCCGGACGCAGCAGGCGGTCGCCGATGACGGGGTCGGTCTGCTCCAGGAAGAGGGCGGCGCCGATGCTCATCGGGGTGGCGACCAGGACCGCCAGGCCGACCACGATCAGCGAGCCGGCGATGATCCCGAAGGCGCCGTAGTCGGGCTGGACCCCGGCGTTGGCCGGCAGCGGGACCCAGTGGTCCTTGAAGAAGAAGTCG
>DASZGP010000290.1:0-2950 GCA_035938695.1 Candidatus Dormiibacterota bacterium
GCGCTTCGTGGCCCACCCCACCTCCGGTGGGCTGGGCCTGGGGCGCGATTGACGAGCCCGGCGCTGGCTCATTCCCGGCACGCGGCTTGACCGAGGACTCGACCGCCGGCGCCGAGGGTCTTGCCGACGCCGCGGGTCCCGCCGACGGCTGGGGCTTCGCCACCCGGGCGATCCATGTCGGCCAGGGCCCCGACCCGGCGACCGGCGCGGTGGTCCAGCCGATCCACCTGGCCACCACCTACGCCCAGGAGCGCGTCGGGGTGCACCGGGGCTTCGAGTACTCGCGCAGCCAGAACCCCACCCGGCAGGCGCTGGAGGAGTGCCTGGCCTCGCTGGAGGGCGCCCGCCACGCCTTCGCCTTCGCCTCCGGGCTGGCGGCCTCGACCACCCTGATGCTGCTGCTCTCCCCGGGCGACCACGTGGTCTGCACCGACGACGTCTACGGCGGCACCTTCCGGCTCTTCGACAAGGTGTTCAGCCGCTACGGCCTGGAGTTCACCTACGTGGACTCCCGCGACCTCGGGGCGCTGGAGGCGGCGCTGACCCCCCGCACCAGGCTGGTCTGGCTGGAGTCGCCGACCAACCCGCTGCTGCGCCTGGTCGACATCCGGGCCGCCAGCGAGCTGGCCCACGGCGCCGGCGCCTGGGTCTGCGTCGACAACACCTTCGCCACCCCGGCGCTGCAGCAGCCGCTGGGGCTCGACGCCGATGTCGTCCTGCACAGCGCGACCAAATACCTCGGCGGCCACAGCGACGTGGTCGGGGGGGCGCTGATGACCTCCGACGCGGACATCGCCGAGCGGCTGCGGTTCCACCAGAACGCCGCCGGCGCGGTGCCCTCGCCCTTCGACTGCTGGCTCCTGCTGCGCGGTCTGAAGACGCTGGCGCTGCGCGTCGAGCGGCAGTGCGAGAGCGCCCTGGCGGTGGCCCTGCACCTCTCCGAGCACCCCCGGGTGACCGCCGTGCACTATCCCGGCCTGGACACCCACCCCCAGCGCGACCTGACCGCCCGGCAGATGGGCGCGGGCGGCGGCATGGTCTCCTTCGAGGTGGCCGACCAGGCCACCGCGCTGGCCGCCCTGGCCCGGCTGCGGATCTTCGCCCTGGCGGAGTCGCTGGGGGCGGTCGAGTCGCTGGCCGAGCACCCCGGCCTGATGACCCACGCCTCGATCCCACCCGAGCGCCGCCGCCAGGTGGGCATCGCCGACGGGCTGATCCGGCTCTCGATCGGCGTCGAGGAGGTCGCCGACCTGCTCGCCGACCTGGACCAGGCCCTGGACTGAGGCCGGCGGGGGGATGGTTAAGGGCCGGCGAACACCTGGGATGGATTTGTCGGGCGGGCTGAGCCCGTTGGTAACATGCCTCCACGCCTTCGGGACGGATCGGCGTTTGCGGGAGCTGGATGGCATGGCCTGGGCGCAGCGCCGGCGGTCCCTGTCCGCTGTGGATTTCCAGACGGGAGCAACATGAGCAGTATTCCGGCGGCCGGCACCCGTAAGCGGCTCAAGCAGCGCCTCGCCGAGTTCAACCGGGAGCGGCGGCGCCGGGGCCTGGTCTTCCCCCTCGACCTGGGCTCGTCGTCCGTCCGCCAGATGGTGTTCCTGACGGCGACCCTGCTGGTGCTGTTCGGGGCCTTCGCCTGGAGCCTGACCTTCCTCTCTCCCGTCTACCCCGGCCAGGAGATCGCCCTCTCCCAGCTCAACGTCCTGGCCGGCAACCGCCAGGTCGCGACCGCCACGATCTACGACTTCGACCACCGCGTCGGGGGCACCTACCTGGACTCCGCCAGCGGCCCGCCGGTCCGCTGGTGGGTGACGCTGCCGTCGAGTGACTCCGAGACCCCGACCCTGATCAAGACCCTCGGCGACGGTGGCGCGGTGGTGTCGGTCGACCGGCAGACGCAGAAGTACGTGCTCCAGTTCGTGACCCAGTACCTGCTGCCGCTGGTGATCCTGGCCAACCTCTTCGCGCTCATCTTCCTGGGGGCCAAGACCGGGGGCGACGCGGTCTCCGGGCTGGTCCAGTTCGGCGGGATCGGCAGGGGGCGCAACCAGGCCGGCGAGACCCAGGTCACCTTCGCCGACGTCGCCGGCGCCGAGGTCGCCCTGGTGGAGCTGCGGGAGGTCAGGGACTACCTGGTCAACCCCGAGCGGTTCGCCCACCTGGGGGCCACCTCGCCCAAGGGCGTGCTGATGTTCGGCCCGCCCGGCTGCGGCAAGACGCTGATGGCCCGCGCCGTCGCCGGTGAGTCGGGGGTGCCCTTCTACTCGATCTCCGGCGCCGAGTTCGTGGAATCCCTGGTCGGCGTCGGCGCGGCCCGCGTCCGCGACCTCTTCCGCCAGGTCCGCCACGTGGCCCCCGCCATCGTGTTCATCGACGAGATCGACGCCGCCGGCCGCCGCCGCGGCGGGGTCGCCGGCGGCCAGGAGGAGCGCGAGCAGACCCTGAACCAGCTGCTGATCGAGATGGACGGCTTCGAGGCCACCGCCGGCATCGTGGTCATCGGCGCCACCAACCGGCCCGACATCCTCGACCCCGCCCTCCTCCGTCCCGGCCGGTTCGACCGCCAGGTCACCGTCGAGCCGCCCGACGTCGACGGCCGCGAGGCCATCCTCCGCCTCCACTCGCGCAGCCGGCCGATCGCCGCCGACGTCGACTACCCCTACCTGGCCCGCCGCACCCCGGGGTTCACCGGCGCCGACCTCGGCAACGTGGTCAACGAGGCCGCCCTCCTGGGCATCCGCGCCGGCAAGCCGGAGGTAGGCCCCGAGGAGTTCGACGAGGCCGTGATGCGCGTGCTCGGCGGTCCCAAGCGCAAGGGCCACCTGATGCTGCCGGAGGAGCGCAGCCGGGTCGCCTACCACGAGGCCGGCCACGCCCTGGTGGCGGCCGCCGTGGGCCACCTGGAGGACATCCACCGGATCTCGATCGTGGCCCGCAGCCGCAGCCT
>DASZGP010000291.1:0-4799 GCA_035938695.1 Candidatus Dormiibacterota bacterium
CAACCCGCCCCAGGCGCTGACCGTGCGGGCCCTGGCCGTGGACCACGGCCCGGTCCCGGCGGGCCTGGTGCTGCTGGCCGAGCCCGACCCGGTCAGCGTCACGGTCGACGGCCTCCACAACAGCATCGGGGCCTTCAAGCGGGAGAGCCTGCACGCCTCGATCGACCTCGCCTCGGCCCACCGTGGCGCCAACCTGCTGCCCGTCAGGGTGGACAACGCCGACCCCACGGTGACCGTCCGCGACATCCAGCCGGCCTCGGTGCGGGTCGACCTCGACCAGCTCGGCCAGGTCACCCGCAAGGTCGAGGTGCGCCAGATCGGCCACCCCGACGCCTGCTGCGCCGCCGACCCGGCGACCGCCAGCCCCGACAGCGTGGTGCTGCGGGGGCCCCAGAGCCTGATGGAGACGGCGGTGGCCTACGCCGAGATCGACGTCACCAGCCGCCAGGCCACGGTCCAGCAGCAGGTCGTCTCGGTCAAGTTCGAGACCCCCGCCCACAAGGCGCTGACCCAGATCACCGCCAGCCCCTCGCAGGTCGCCGTGACGGTCCAGATCAACCCCGTCAAGGTGCCCAAGACGGTCGCCGTGCAGCCCGCCCTGACCGGCGCCCTGCCGCCCGGCTTCCACATCGACAGCGTCGACGTCTCGCCGCTGGTGGCGGTCGTCGAGGCCGACCCCGCGACCCTGGCCCAGCTCCGTTCGGTGCCCACCGACGCCATCCCCCTCGACGGCCACACCACCGACTTCACCGCCACCGGGCTGCACCTCAGGCCGCCGGCCGGGGTCGGCCTGGTCTCCACCGGCACCTACACCGTCCGGGTGACGGTCAAGCCGGACGCCGCGCCCAGCCCGAGCCCCAGCCCCAGCCCGTCGCCGGCGCCCTCGCCCTCGCCCTCGCGCTGAGGCCGGGGGCCCGTTCCCGGGCGGCCCGGCGGCGGCCCAACCGGTAGACTCACCCACGATGCGCGATCTCCCGCCCGCGACGGCGCGCTAGCGGCCGTGTGCGGCATCATCGGCTACCTCGGCAAGCGCCAGGCGGCCCCGATCATCCTCGACACCCTGCGGCGCCTGGAGTACCGCGGCTACGACTCGGCGGGCGTCGCCGTGCTGGAGCCGGGCGGGGAGCGGGTCAGGGTGACCAAGACCGCGGGCAAGGTCGCCGAGCTGGAGCGGGAGCTGGAGGGCGGCAGGCCGATCGCCGGCGTGCTCGGCATCGGCCACACCCGCTGGGCCACCCACGGCCGGCCGACCAAGGTCAACGCCCATCCCCACTGGGACTGCCACCAGAACGTGATGGTGATCCACAACGGGATCATCGAGAACCACGCCGAGCTGCGCGAGGAGCTCAAGAAAAAGGGCCACGAGTTCCACACCGAGACCGATACCGAGGTCGTGCCCCACCTGATCGAGGAGTACTTCAACGGCGACCTGGTGGAGGCCGCCCGCCAGGCCATCCGCCGGCTGGTGGGGGCCTACTCGCTGGTGATCTTCTCGCGCGACGACCCGGGGCTGCTGATCGGCGCCCGGCTGAACTCGCCGCTGGTGGTCGGCCTGGGCCGCGACGAGTGGTTCGTCTGCTCCGACATCACCGGCATCATCCCCTACACCAAGAAGGCCCTGGTGCTCGGCGAGGGGCAGATGGTGGCGATCACCAAGCTGGGCCCGGTGGTCACCGACATCGAGGGCGCGGCGGTCACGCCCAAGATCGTCCGGGTCACCTGGGACGTGGCCCAGGCCGAACGGGGCGGCTACCCCCACTTCATGCTCAAGGAGATCCACGAGGAGGGCGAGGCGGTCCGCAACGCCATCCGCGGCCACCTCGACGACGCCGGCAACGTCAGCTTCCCCGACTTCGACGTCAGCGACCGCAAGCTGCTCAACTTCGACCGCGTGGTGATGGTCGGCGCCGGCAGCTCGCTGATCGCCGGCACCGTCGCCAAGTACCTGATCGAGGACCTTGCCCGCCTGCCGGTGGAGGTCGAGTCGGCGTCGGAGTTCCGCTACCGCCACCCGCTGCTGGACGAGCGGCTGCTGATGGTCGCGCTCTCGCAGTCTGGGGAAACGGCCGACACCCTGGCCGCGATCCGGGAGGCGCGCAAGCACGGGGCCACGGTGGTCAGCATCTGCAACGTGGTCGGTAGCTCGATGACCATGGAGTCGGACGGCGTCATCTACATGCAGTGCGGGCCGGAGATCTCGGTCTGCTCGACCAAGGCCTACCTGGCCCACATCACGATCCTGGTGCTGCTGGCGATGCGGCTGGCGGCGGTGCGCCACCGCATCCCCCCGGAGCGCCTGGCCGAGCTGGTCAAGGGGCTGCGGGCGCTGCCGGCGGCGGTCGAGAAGGTGGTCGGGGGCTCCGGCCGGATCGCCGCCGTCGCCCGGAAGTACGCCAAGGCCTCCGACTTCATGTACATCGGCCGGGGCATCAACTTCCCGACCGCCCTGGAGGGGGCCCTCAAGATCAAGGAGATCAGCTACCTCCACGCCGAGGCCTACTCGGCCGGCGAGCTGAAGCACGGCCCGATCGCGCTCCTGGACCAGGACTTCCCGGTGATGGCGGTGCTGACCGCGGCGGTGACCCAGGAGAAGATGGCCAGCAACGTCGAGGAGGTGGCCGCCCGCGGCGCCCCGGTGGTGGCGCTGGTCAACCGGCGCGAGCCGCGCCTGGCCCACGCGGTCAGCGACTTCATCGTGGTGCCGAAGGTCGACGAGATCCTCTCCCCGGTGGTCAACGCCGCGGCGCTGCACGTCTTCGCCTACCACGTGGCGGCGGCCCTGGGGCGGGATATCGACCAGCCCCGCAACCTGGCCAAGTCCGTCACCGTCGAGTAGACATGCCGCGTCCGGGACGGTAGCCATGCGCCTGGGGATCGACGTCATCCCGGTCAGCCGGATCGCGGCGGCCGTCGAGAAATACGGTGACCGCTTCCTCAAGCGCGTCTACAACCCCAAGGAGCTGGAGTACTGCAAGGGCGACCCGGAGAAGCTGGCCGGGCGCTGGGCGGCCAAGGAGGCGGTGCTCAAGGCGCTCGGAGGGCGGGGCCGGTTTCCCCGGATGTCGCTGGTCGAGGTGCTGCCCAACCGCTTCGGCGGCCCCGAGGTGCGGCTGACCCGGGAGGTGACCCCGGAGATCGCGGTCAGCATCACCCACGACGGCGGCATGGCGATGGCGGTGGCGGCGGTGCTGGACCCCGGCGCGCCGCCCACCGGGCTGAGCGGAGCCGCCGCGGTGCTGCCCCGCCGGCTGCCCGACGAGCTGCGCCTGCCGGCCCGCCCGGCGACGGGGCACAAGGGGACCTTCGGCCAGGTCTGCGTGGTCGCCGGCTCGATGGGCTACACCGGGGCGGCGTACCTGACGGCGACGGCGGCCGCGCGCGTGGGGGCCGGGTACGTGCGGTTGCTGGCGGCGGAGGCGATCTACCCCATCCTGGCCGTCAAATGCACCGAGGTGGTGGTCAACCAGGTGCCGGAGGTCGCTCAGGGGGTGCTGGGCCACGCCGGTCTGGAGCCGATCGCCCGCCACTGCGCCGTGGCCAAGGCCTGCGTTATCGGGCCCGGGCTGGGCCGCGACTACTCCACCCGCCGCCTGGTCATCGACCTCATCGGCCAGCTGCGCTGCCCGGCGGTGATCGACGCCGACGGGCTCAACGCCCTGGCCGACCAGCGCAAGGTCCTGCCCCGGATCCTGGGCCGGGCCAAAGGCCTGGTGCTGACGCCCCACCCCTCGGAGATGTCGCGCCTGACCGGGCTCTCCACCGAGGCCATCGAGGCCGACCGCCGGGCGGTCGCGGTGGAGTTCGCCGGCGAGTGGCGCCAGGTGGTGGTGCTCAAGGGGGCGGAGACGGTGATCGCCAGCCCCGACGGGGAGGTCAGGATCAACCCCCACCGCAACGCCGCGCTGGCCACCGCCGGCACCGGCGACGTTCTGGCCGGGGTCATCGGCGGGCTGCTGGCCCAGGGCCAGGACCCCTTCACCGCCGCGGTCACCGGCGTCTTCCTGCACGGCGCGGCGGGGGAGGAGCTGGCCTCCCGGATGGGCGACGCCGGAACCCTGGCCTCCGACCTCCTGCCGCTGCTGCCGGTGGTGATCCGCCGCCTGCGGCCGATGCTCGCCGGGCGGGATTGACCGCGGCGGCGCCCCCGCGCCTGCGCTGGGCCGAGGTCGACCTCGACGCCATCCGGGCCAACGTGGCCACGCTCCGGGCCCTGATCCCCCCGCCGACCCGCCTGGCGGCGGTGGTCAAGGCCGATGCCTACGGCCACGGCGCGGTACCGGTGGCCCGGGCCGTGCTGGAGGGAGGCGCCGAATGGCTGACGGTGGCCACGGCGGCGGAGGCCCTGGAGCTCCGCGCCGCCGGGATCGGGGCCCCGGTGCTGCTGATGGGCGCGGCGACGCCGGCGGAGCTGGGCGAGCTGATCGCGGCGGGGGTCAGCCTGAGTGTCTCCGACCGGGAGGGGATCGAGGCGGCCGCGGGGGCCGTCGCGGGCCGGCGGGCGACGGTGACCGGGCGGCCCGGCGCTGGGCCCGCCCCGGGCGCCGCCGGTGCCGCCGCCGAACGGGCGATGCTGCACCTCAAGCTGGACACCGGGATGCACCGGCTGGGCGCCGAGGCCGGCGCCGGGCTGGACCTGGCCCGGCTGATCCAGGCGTCGCCCGGGCTCCGCCTCGAGGCGCTCTGGACCCACTTCGCCGAAGCCGACGACCCGACCTCAGGCCGCACGGGCACCCAGCTTGGCGCCTTCCTGGCCGCGGCCGCCCGCATCGACCAGGCCGGCCTGGCCGGCGGCGCGGCCG
>DASZGP010000292.1:0-1546 GCA_035938695.1 Candidatus Dormiibacterota bacterium
CGCCCCCGGCAGAGCTTCCCCAGCACCCTGCTCTGGCGCCGCGCCGTCGCCGACCGCCAGGCCAACGCGCCCTGGCAGCGGCTGCGCTTCTCCTGGCTGCTGCTGCTCCAGCTGCTGGCCGCCGCGCTGCTCACCGGCGCCGCGATCCGGCCCGCGCTGGCGGTCCACTCGGAGCTCAGCGCCGACACCGTGGTGGTGGTCGACGCCAGCGCCACGATGCAGGCCACCGACGTCCGGCCGTCGCGCTTCGAGGCCGCCAGGACCCAGGCGCGGGAGCTGATCTCCAAGCTCGGCAGCCGCGACCGGCTGACCCTGATCGCGATGGGCCCCGAGGCTCGCCTCCTGGCCTCGGCCACCGGCGACCAGGGAACGCTGTCCGCCGCGCTCGACCGCCTCCAGCCGGGCAACGGCCCGGCCGACCTGGCCCAGGCCCTGGCGCTGGCCGCCTCCGCCGCCGGGCGCGCCGCCGACAGCCGGCTGGTGCTGATCAGCGACGGCATCACCCTGACGCCGCCGGCGCCGGTGACCATGCCCTTCCCGGTCGAGTACCGCGAGGTCGGGGTCAGCGGCGAGAACCTGGCCGTCACCACCCTGGCCGTGCACCCCCAGGCCGACCAGCGCACCGCGTTCGTCCACGTCCAGAACTTCGGCCGCCAGCGCCACCACGCCGACCTCGACTGGCGCGTCGACGGCCACCTCGCCGACGCCCGTGGCCTGGACCTCGCCGCCGGCGCCGGCAGCGACCTGGTCTTCCCGCTGCCGCCCGGGGCCCAGACCGTGGAGGCGGCGCTGACCGGCTCCGACCTGCTGGCGGTGGACGACGCGGCCTGGGGCATCGCCAGCCCGGGCCGGGTGCGCAAGGTCGAGCTGGTCACCGCCGGCAACCGCTTCATGCAGCGCGCGCTGGGGCTGCGCCCCGACCTCTCGGTGACCGTCGTCGCGCCGGCGGCCTACCGGCCCGACCCGGCGGTCGACCTCTGGGTCTTCGACGGCTTCCTGCCCGCCGACCTGCCCCCGGCGCCGGTCTGGGTCGTCGACCCGCCCGCGGGCCGTCTCGGCGCCGGCGCGATGGTCGCGCCCGGCCGGGTCCGGGCCACCGACCCCTCCGACCCGCTGCTCCAGGACGTCGACCTCCGCGACGTCCACGTGGCCCGGGCCCACGACCTCCGGGCCACCACCTTCGGGGGCCGGTCGGTGCTGGAGGGGGACGCCGGGCCGCTGCTGCTGGTGCGCGACGTCCCCACGCCTGCGGCGCTGCTGGCCTTCGACCTGCACGACGCCGACCTGCCGCTGCGGGCCGCCTTCCCGCTGCTGGTGGACCGCGTCAGCGCCTTCCTGCTGCCGAGCGCCGTGCCGGCCCGGGCCTACCGGCCCGACGAGACGGTGCTGCTGACCCCGCCGGCCGGCGCCACCGGCCTGCGGGTCACCCTGCCGAGCGGGCGGACCGCGGACCTCCATCCCGCCCGCGGCGCCGGCGCGGTGGCCTTCGGCGACACCGACCAGCTCGGCGTCTACCGGGTCGTCCCGCTCGGCGCCGGCGGCCCGG
>DASZGP010000293.1:0-1572 GCA_035938695.1 Candidatus Dormiibacterota bacterium
CTGAGACGGCCCAGGTCCACCATCTGGTTGGTTTCGGGAGCCCTCACCATGACCTCGAACTTGTCGTTGACCACCGCTTCGGAATAGCGTCCCGACGTGATCCGTGGCAGGTCACGGGAGAGGTAGGCCTGGAGCTTGGGCGCGTAGGCCCGGCGGATCTCCTCCGACGCCTGCTTCAGGTGCTGGGCCGCCAGACTCGCGGACTCACCAAACGCCTCCAGCTCGGCGATCTGCGATCCCAGCCCGGCGACCTGCTCCTCGAGCGCCGCGACGTCCCCGACCTGGCTGCTGCGAACCGACAACGACGTGCGCTGCCGCTCCAACTGCAGCCGCAGCTCCGTCTGCCGCACCTTGGCGGCGCTGAGGCGGGCCTGGACCTCGCGGGGCGCGCCGCCATCGATGTCCGCGGCCGGCTGGAGCAGCTGGTCGAGCCGCGCCTGGATGTCGTCAACCGCGTTCTGCTGCTGCGCCAGCTCGCGTCGCGCTCGCTGGTGGTCGAGGGCGATCATCAGCGCTGCCCGGTCGGGGAAGGTCATGGCACCGACCCTCAGCCGCGCCCGCGCGGCCCCCATGCCGCCTCGGGTCACGAGTAGGACCCCGATGGCCGCCACCGCGGCGCCTGCGGCCAGCATCGGCACCAGTTGGGCGACGAGTCCGCCGGCGAGGCCGCCGATGCCCGCCAGGATCAGCAGCAGCCCGACGATCAGCGGTAGCCGGCCCCGGCGCTTCCCCGCCTCCTCGGGACTGACCAGCAGCTGGCGGGCGGTCTCGATGTCGGCGTCGCTCCAGGGCGGGCCCTCCTTGGGGACATCCGCGTCGGCGCTCAGTGACGCCCGGCGCAGCTCGGCCTCGGCCAGCCGGCCGTAGGCCCGCTCGATCTCCGCGCTCAGGCGCCGCTGCTCTTCCTGGCGGCGCTCGTCCTCAGCCATCATCCCGGCCACCTCGTCGCGGGCGCGCCCGATCGCCGACTCGGTCTGGGCGATGGCGTGGACCTCGGCGTCGAGCTCGGTCCGCGCCGCGGTGACCCGGTCCAGCTCCCTCTGGGCGGCGACCAGGTCGCGCTCCAGCGCGTTGCGGCGGGTGGCGGAGTTGGCCTTGGGGATGGTCGACTGGCGGGCGGCGTCCTCCAGGCGGGTGATCGCCTGCTCCACCAGCACGTCAACCCCGGAATCGCTGAGGCGGAGCAGGCTCTCGCGGATCTCGGCATCGTCGCTGATCACCGCCAGCTCCCCCTCCCCCACGCAGGTGAACTGGCGGAAGACCGTGGACGACACGCCCAGCATCGCCTGGCCGACGTCAAGCCAGCCATGTGTGCCGCCCGTGAACTCGGCGCTGATGTCGTCGCCCCCGGTATGGTCGATGACCTGGGTGCGCTCGCCGCTGAAGTCCCAGTCGACCTCGACAATGCGCCCGCCGTCGAGCCGGTAGGCCAGGCTCAGGCCGCAGGGCTCGCCATTCCAGGGTGATGCGTCGCGTAGCGCTCCCTGGTGGCCGCCGCCCCGCTTGCTGGGCGCCAGCCCGAAGAGCCCGGCCAGGAGGCACTCCATCAGCGTCGACTTGCCGGCCTCGTTG
>DASZGP010000294.1:0-8404 GCA_035938695.1 Candidatus Dormiibacterota bacterium
GATCTCCATCTTCATGGACTCCAGGATCATCAGGGTGTCGTCCTCCTCGACCTGCTGGCCGACCTCGGTGACGATCTTCCAGAGATTGCCGACCAGCTCGGCCTTGACGTCGGTCATGCGCTGCTCCTCGAAATGTCGATGCGGGCGGGTTGGCGGTCGTCGGCCACATAGTCTGACGGCACCCGGCAGGGCTCCGGGCTGAGCCCCAGCAGCTCGCGGGCCTCGGCGATGGTGGCCACCTCGCGGCCGACGTCGGCGGCCATCCGCGCCGCCTTCTCGACCAGGTACGACGAGCCCCTGGCCATCTCTCCCGGGCGCAGGTAGAAGTTGTCCTCCAGGCCGACGCGGACGTTGCCGCCCAGCGTCAGCGTCGCCGCCAGAAGCCGCCACTGGTCCATGCCGACGCCGACCAGCTTCCAGGTCGACCCCGGCGGCAGCGACTCGGCCTGGAAGACCAGGTTGCGGGTCGTCGACGGGATGCCACCGAGCACCCCCATGACCAGTGAGAAGTCCAGCGGCGGCCGGAGCAGGCCCATGTCCAGCAGGGGCCGGGTGTTGCCGATGTGGCCGTTGTCGAAGACCTCCAGCTCCGGCTTGACACCCGCCTCGTTCATCCGCGTAAGCAGCAGGCTGATGTCCTTGAAGGGGTTGGCGAAGACCAGGTCCCAGTAGAACTGCTTGCGCTTCTCGGAGTAGATCGCGTAGTTCATCGAGCCCATGTTGAGGGCGCCGATCTCCGGCTTCAGCCGCGCGATGTGCCCCACGCGGTCCTCCATCGGGATGCCGATCGCCCCGGTCGAGAAGTTGATGATGACCTCGCTCCGCTTGCGGACCTCATCCATGATCTGGCGGTACTTCTCGACGCTGAAGCTGGGCGCGCCGTCGTCCTCGCGGGCGTGGATGTGGACCACCGCCGCGCCGGCGTCGGCGCACCGGCGGGCCTCCTCGGCGATCTCCACCGGCGTGTAGGGGATGTGCTCACACTGCTTGCGCGTGGTCAGCGCGCCGGTCAGCGCCGCGGTGATGACGACCTTTCCGGTCTCGATCGCTTCCATTCGCCGTACCTTACAAGGAGTTGGTCTGCCGAGTTGCCGGTTCGGAAGCAGCCCGGGCCGCCGTCAGGCTACCGAAACGTACCTGACCTGGGCGTGGCCCGGCTCCGGGACCGGCTCACCGTGGGATCGCAGGCTCGCGACGTGAAGAGCGATGGCCTCCCGCATGAGCTTTTCGACCTCCTGGGGGCTGCCGCCCGTCGCGACGCAGCCGGGGAGATCGGGCGCATAGCTGGAATACGAGTCGCCCTCCCCTTCGATGATCACCAGGTAATCGCTCACGCTCCTCGCTCTCCTTGGAGTCCGGCTTGCCTCCGGATGCTTGCCAGTGTACCCGGCATGATCTCGCCGCCAAGGTTGCCGGCGATGGTAACCGTGCCGGGCTTGGTCGGGTGTCGGAACCGCCGATGGCTGCCCACGGTCCGAACCAACACCCAGCCATCGGCCTGGATCATCGTGATCGCCGCTCGGACCTTCACGGGTCGGAAGGGTGGGCGCCCTGGCCCTGCCCGTGACCGCGCCGCCTGTCCGACTCTGGCATCCTGTCCCCCCTTGCGACGGTCGCAGTATCACTGCCTATCACCGCCCTCAGGAAATGCTACCGGTTCTCGACGGCCTCGATCACCCGCTCCGGCGCCTCCAGTTGGGGATAGTGGCCGACACCGGCCAGCTCCACGAGGTCGGCGCCGGGACGGCGCTGGCGGACGACCTCCGCCATGTGGGCCCCGGAGACCGGGTCGGCCATGCCCCAGACAAAGCGGATCGGGGTCTTGGTTGCCTCCAGGGCGTCCTCCCAGCGGGGGGCGTGGGCGCGGCGCTCGGGGATGTAGCGGATCAGGCGGTGGTAGTTGCGCGAGCCCTGGCGCCGGGCGACCGAGAGCCAGTGCTGGTGTAGGTCGGCCGCCGAGGGTTGGTGTTCCGGGCCGAAGATCTCGGCGAAGGCCTTGCCGAAGCTGCCCTCGCTGAGCAGCCGCGCGATCAGTGGTCCGATCACCGGCTGCTGCAGCAGCACCTGGATTCTGCGGGGTCGGTGGAAGCCGGCGTAGACGCCGCCGTTGAGCAGGGTGAGGTCGGTCATGCGGGCGGCCAGGCGGCCCTCCTCCTGGCGCGCCAGCAGCTCCAGGGCGACGGTCAGGCCGACGTCGTGGGCCAGGATTCGGGTTTCCGTCACACCCTCCCGGCGCCACAGGGATTCGATCAGGTCGGCCTGCTCGAAGGCGCTCCAGTCGTGGGCCCTGGGCTTGTCTGAGTCGCCGAAGCCGAGCAGGTCGGGAGCCAGGATACGGTGCGTGTGGCGCAGGCTGCGCGAGACCGGCTCCCAATCCCAGGAGGAGGTGGGGAAGCCGTGGATGGCGGTCAGCGCCGGGCCGTCGCCGAGGGTGCGGACGAAGATCTGCCAGGTGCGCGCGCCGGCCTGGAGCGGCACGCGCTCGCCGCGGGACCACCAGGTCTCCAGGTCCTCGGGGTCCGCGGGCGCTGAGGGCACGGCGGGCACGGCGGGCACGGCGGGCACCGGCACCGCGGCGGCAGGCACCTCAGCGGGCGCGGGCCAGGTGGCAACGGCACGCCCGTCGGCGGGCTCCCGCACCGGGGCAGCCGGCACCGGCGCGGTGGCCGGCATGGACTCCGCCGCGGCCGGGACCGGCGTGGCGGTGGCGGACGCGTCGCCGGACGCCGCCGCGGCCATCTCCGCGAGCGTCGGGTCGAGGCTGGTCAGCCGGTTGGCATGGGGCGCCAGGGCCGACGGTGGCGCCTCCGCCGGCTCCTCGGCGTCAGCCACCGGCGGCCGCGCCTTCATGTCGCGCTCGTAGCCCTCGACCAGCCGCTCCAGCTTGGCCGCCGGGTCGCCGTCACCGCTCATCTCGCCCTTCCCGGCGCGCCGCCGGCCGTCCGCGCCGGCGTCATCAGACCGGGATGTTGCCGTGCTTGCGCCAGGGCCGCTCGACCTGCTTGCCGCGCGCCGCGCGGAGGCCGTCGATCACCACCCGGCGGGTGTCGGCGGGGTCGATGACGTCGTCGATCATGCCCCAGCCGGCGGCGATGTAGGGGTTGATCTGCTGGCGGATCATGTCGGTGAACATGCGTCGCGCGGCGTCGGGATCCTCGGCGTTCTCGATCTGCTTGTTGAAGATGATGTTGACCGCGCCCTCGGGGCCCATCACCGAGATCTCGGCGGTCGGCCAGGCGACGATCAGGTCGGGGTAGTAACCCTTGCCGCACATCACGAAGTAGCCCGCGCCGTAGGCCTTGCGGACGATCACCGTGATCTTCGGCACCGTGGCCTCCGACACCGCGTAGAGCATCTTGGCGCCGTGGCGGATGATGCCCTGCTTCTCGACCTCCTTGCCGACGATGAACCCCGGCACGTCCTGCAGGAAGAGCAGCGGCACGTTGAAGGCGTCGCACATGCGGATGAAGCGCGCGGCCTTGTCGGCGGCGTCGTTGTCCAGCGCGCCGGCCTTGGCCATCGGCTGGTTGGCGACCACGCCCACCGGCTCGCCGTCCAGCCGGACGAACGCCGTCACGATGTTCTTGGCCCAGGTGGGCTTGATCTCGAAGACGTGCCCGTCGTCGGCCAGCCTTTTGATCACCTTGCGCATGTCGTAGGCCTGGCGCATGTTGGTGGGGACGATCTTCTCCAGGCCTTCGACGCGGCGATCCCCGGCGTCATCGCCGTCGCGGCGCGGCGCCCGCTCGCGGTTGTTGGAAGGCAGGAAGGACAGGAACTCGCGCACCGCGGCGATGCAGGCCGCGTCGTCCTCGACCTCCAGGTCGCCGACGCCGGACTCGTGGCAGTGGACGTGGCTGCCGCCCATCTCGTGGTCGGTGACGTCCTCGCCGGTGGCCGCCTTGACCAGCCGCGAGCCGCCCAGCGACATCGAGCTGGTGCCCTTGACCATCGGCACGAAGTCGCTCAGCCCGGGGATGTAAGCGGTGCCCGCGGCGCAGGGCCCGAGCATCGCCGCGACCTGGGGGATGACACCGCTCATGTTGACCTGGTCCCAGAAGAGGTAGCCGGTCCCCGCGAAGGTGGAGCCGGCGGCGTCCTGGATGCGGGCGCCGGCGGAGTCCAGCAGCCAGACGATGGGGCGGCGGTTGCGCAGGGCCAGGTCGCGCATCCGGCCCACCTTCTGCTCCCCGATCATGCCCATCGACCCGGCCATCACGGTGAAGTCGTAGGCGGCGACGTAGACCTCGCGGCCCTCCACCAGGCCGTGCCCGGTGACCACGCCGTCGGCGGCGGTCCTGTCGGGATCATAGGCCTCGCCCTTCATCGACTGCCCGGTCGCCAGCAGGCCCATCTCGACGAAGCTGCCGGGGTCGAAGAGCAGGTCGACCCGCTCGCGGGCGGTGAGCTTGCCCTTGGCATGCTGGGCCGCGACCTTGTCGGCGCCGCCCATGGCGAGAGCTTTTTCGCGGCGGGTTCGCAGATCGGCGGCCAGGTCGTCCAGGGTGGGGCCAGGCGGCGCGGCTGCGGGTGCCGGCGTGGCTGCGGGCGCGTTGGCGTCTTCGGCGGCAGGCTGGTTCGGCCTGGCGATCTCGGTCATCGCGCCTCCATCGCCGATCCGGCGGAACCGCCGCGCAATCCCCGGCGGGTCGTCACGCGCTGGCCCCCGCGACAGCCGCGGCGGACTTCTTGGCTGCGTCGCGCCGCGCCTTGATGCGGTCCAGCAGGCCAGTGTCGTAGGCCCCCGATCTGAACTCAGGCGACGCCAGCACCTCCAGATGGGCGGGGATGTTGTTCCTCACTCCTTCGACGCGGAAATGGCGCAGGGCCGCCTCCGAGCGCGCGATCACGGTGTCGCGATCGGGGCCGCTGACGATCAGCTTGGCCAGCAGCGGGTCGTAGAAATGGCTCACCCTCACGCCGTTGCGGACCCCGCTGTCGACCCGGATGCCCTCTCCGCTCGGCTCCTCCCAGGCGGTGATCAGCCCGGGTGAGGGCAGGAAGCGCACCGGGTCCTCGGCGTAGATCCGGAACTCGATGGCATGCCCGCGCGGGCGCAGCACCGCCGGGTCGATGCCCGAGGGCTCGCTGGCCGCGATCCGCAGCATCGCCGCCGCGAGGTCGACGCCGAGGGTCGCCTCGGTTATCGGATGCTCGACCTGGAGGCGGGTGTTCATCTCCAGGAAATAGAAGGCGCCGCCCGACTGCGCCTCACCGGAGAATGCCCGCGCCCCATCGGCGCCGTCGCCGTGGCCGGCGCCGCCAGTGGTGCCGTGGATGAACTCCACGGTCCCCGCGCTGCGGTATCCGACCGCCTCGGCCGCCCGCACCGCCGCCTCGCAGAGTGCCCGCCGGGTGCCATCGTCGAGCGCCGTCGAGGGCGTCTCTTCGATCACCTTCTGGTGCCGGCGCTGCACCGAGCACTCGCGCTCGAAGAGGTGGAAGACCCGCCCGCCGGCCTCGCCCAGCACCTGCACCTCGATGTGGCGCGGGTTCTCGACGCAGCGCTCCAGGAACACGGCAGCGTCCCCGAAGGCCGCGGCCGCGCGGGCCCTGGCGGTGTCCAGCGCCGCCAGCAGCTCCTCGTCGGAGCGCACCACCGCCATCCCGATGCCGCCGCCGCCCTTGGCCGCCTTGCACATCAGCGGGTAGCCCAGCCCGCGGGCTACCGCCAGCGCCTCGGCGGGCTCCACCGGCCCGTCGCTGCCCGGCACCACCGGCACTCCGGCGGCGGCGACGATCCGGCGCGCGTCGACCTTGTCGGCCATCGCCCGCATCGCGGAGGGGGGCGGCCCGACCCAGACCAGCCCGGCGGCCTCCACCGCCTCGGCGAAGTCGGCCCGCTCGGAGAGGAAGCCGTAGCCGGGGCAGACCGCCTCGGCGCCGGTGGCGCGGGCGGCTTCCAGGATCGCAGCGACCGCGAGGTAGCTCTCCGCCGCCGGCCCCGGCCCGATGGCCACCGCGGCGTCGGCTTCGGCCACGTAAGGCAGCTCGGAGTCGGCCTCGGAGTACACCGCCACGGCCTCGGCGCCGACCGCGTGGCAGGCACGGACCAGCCGGCGGGCGATCTCTCCGCGGTTGGCGATCAGGACACGCCGGAACATCCGATCAGGATACCGACCCGAGCCATTTCCTGACGTCGCCGTCAGGCCGGCCGGTCAGTGCGAGAAGCGAGAGGAGATCACCGCCACCAGGTCGTCATCCGTGGGGATGAAGCTGAGGCGGCGGCGACGGCGGCCGGTGCGGCGCTCCTTGAGCATGTACTGCTCCTGGCTGGCCAGGACGACGTCGATCAGGTCGGTGACGGTGGCGGCGTTGCGGACCGGGATGCCCTCGGCGATCATCCGGTCCTTGAGACGCTGGGGCAGGTCGCCCTGCTCGCGCAGGTTGAGGTCCTCGAGCGCCGTCAGGAGGTCGTCGAGGCGGCGCAGGCGCTGACGCCTCTCGCTCTCGTCCAGAGGGGAGAAGAAGTCCGGGCTCCTAACGTCTCGCAGGTGCATCATCCTCTCGTTCCCGCCCGGTCGGATCGTATCACGGGGCCCGTTACGCCGCTGTCACCCCTGTGATCCGGCTGATCCAGCGAGCCGGCCGCCTGATCTCGTCCAGGGCCGGCAGAGACTCCGGGCCGGCCCAGACCCGGCGCAGCAGGTCCATGCCGCCGGCGGCGATCACGGCGTCGCAGAAGGCCTCGCCCTGGACGTACTGCTGCATCTTCATCTCCAGGCCCGTCAGCTTGAAGAACAGCCGCTCGGCGGGGCCCCGGCGGCCGGAGCGCTGGTTGAACTCGGCGTCGATCTCGGCGTAGCGCGGCAGGCGGGCCTCCCCGACGCGGCGCATGACCACGTTGCTGAAGCCCTCCAGCAGCGCCATCACGGCTTGGATCCGGGCCATCGCCCGCCACTGCGAGCGGGCCCCGACGGTGACCGCGACAATCGCCCGCAGCGGGTCGGGCTTCTCCGCGGCGAAGACCCGCCTGGCGATCAACTCCCCGATCAATCCGTTGAGGTGGTCGCGCAGCCAGGGGTGGGCCTCGAACTCCCAGGCGTGGGTGACCTCGTGCAGCACCAGCCACTGCCGCAGCGGCTCGCCGCCGACCGCCGCCCTGGCCTCCCAGCGCTCGATGTTGGGCTCGACCAGGTAGAGCGAGCTTCCGCCCCGCGAATCGGGACTCCCACCCCACCGATCAGGATCGGCGGGGGCCCCGGGCGCGAGGTCCCCGGAGGGCGGCGCCAGAGCCGGCGCCAGCAGGACCGGGTCGTACTGCCCCAGGACCCGCTTGGAGAGGAAGCCCAGCATCATCCCCAGGTACTCGCTGACCCCGCGCCGGCCGAGGTCGGTGAGGGCGCTGGCCGGGACCATCTCCTGGAGCTCGAGCACCGGCTCCATGAGGGCCCGGAAGAGCTCGATGTTGACCTCCACCCAGCCGCGCCGGTCGACCACCCGGAAGGCGGGGAAGCGATCCGGGGTCAGCTCCTCGCCGAGGGCCTCGGCGATCCAGGGCCGCAGCCCGGCCGCCATCTCGTCGTAGCGCCGTCCCAGCTCCCCGGCGGTGTACGCCAGGGGGGTCGCCGCCGGCTCTCCGGTGCCCCGCAGGGCCCGCTCGCGGACCAGCTCCCAGTCCACCAGCCTGGCCTTCTCGCGAGGCCGCGGCCGGGCCAGCTCGCGCACCGCCAGGGCCCCGAGCACCAGCGTCGCGGCACCCAGGACCCGGGGGGCCGAGGCCCGGCCCGTCCGCTGCCGCTGAGAGGTCGCCATGTCCAGACGGTAGCAGCCCGGCACCCGCGTGCCGGGCCGCCCGTCCCCTACCCGGCCTGGATCAGCAGGGCTGCAGGTCGCAGGGCTCGTCGCCGTTCAGCGCGGCCTTGATGCACTGCGCGTTGCGCAGCGGTGAGCAGACACCGGAGGACGCTGACGCGGCATGGGCCGTGATGCCCACCCCGAGCGTGGAAGCCGCGGCGACCACCGCGAGAACGCGGCCGATGGCGCGACGACAGCGGAACTGCATGACGTGAACCTCCCTGATTCATCCCTTCCTTGGTCGTGTCCCCGTCGGAGTGAGAGGATGCCCCCCAGCCAGGCAGGTTCGACCGTGACCGGATCAATCTAGCATCCGGGCCTGGATTCCGCCGGGGGCGGGAGCAGGGACGAGGGCGCGGCCGCCGGCCACGCCCTCGGTGCCGATCGGGCCGGCTACGCTCCCCGCCGCACCCGGGGCCGGGTGGCCAGCACGGTGCCGGCCGTCAGGGCCCCCAGGATACCCAGGAGGAGCAGCGCCGGTGGCATGCTCCGCCCGGTGTTGGGCAGCGGGTTGGTGGTGGGTGAGGGGCTCGGCGTGGGGGTCGTGGTGGTGGTGCCGGCCCCGGCGGCCGCGAAGTCGTACTTCCACACGCTGCGGCCGTAGGTC
>DASZGP010000295.1:0-4542 GCA_035938695.1 Candidatus Dormiibacterota bacterium
TGGCCGCCGGCGGCCAGCTGGCGGCGGCGCTCCGCGAGCTGGCGGCCGGGGTGGCCGCGGCGCTCGGCGGGCCGGAGACCTGGGACGCCAGCTCGCTGACCGTCGCCGAGCTGTTCTCCCGGGCCGACCAGCCCGACCGCCTCCGCCCGTTGCTGCTGCCCTTCGAGCGCTGGCGCTACGGCGACCACAGCCCGGACGGCGAGGCCTACGCCGCCGCCGCCGAGGCGGCGCGGCCGTTCCGGGTGGCTTCGTGAGCCGCCTCCCGGCCATCGCCGCCGCCCTCCTCGCCGCCGCCGCCGCGACCGTGCCGGTCCAGCCGGCCGTCGCCGCCGGGGCCATGTCCACGGCGTCCTCGGACGGCACCGGGGCGTCGGTGCTCAAGGGCTTCGCGGCCGCGCTCGGCCATCCGGTCAAGGCCCCGTCCGCTGAGCTCGACCCCGGCTCGACCGCCAACGTCCTCTTCGTCCTGGCCCCCGAGACGGCCTTCACCGCCACCGAGGCCGGCCGGGTCAGGGACTGGGTGGTGGCCGGCGGCACCCTGGTCTATTGCGGCACCGGCGACGGCAATCTCGATCGCGCCCTGGGGCTGGCCCGCACCCGCCCCGCCGACGTCGGCAACGCCCTCGCCACGGTGCCGCTCTTCGACGACGTCAACGACGTCGACCTCAACGGCGGGACTCCCTTCGTCGCCGGCGCCGAGCAGGTGGTCTTCATGCGCGACGTCGACCGCGGCCCCGAGGCGCTGGTGGCGGCCATGGGCCGGGGCCGGCTCTACGCCCTGGCCGGCGGCGACGTGTTCAGCAACGACCTGCTCCACAACTCCGGGAACGGCGCCCTGGCGGCCGACCTGATCGACCTGGTCCCCGCCGCCGCGACGGTGGTGTTCGACGAGGTCCACCACCCGGGGGGACCGGCCGCGTCCGGCCTGGGCTGGGCCGGCACGCCCTGGGGCGCGGGCATCCTCTGGGCGGTCTTCGCGCTCTTCCTGGCCCTGGCCCTGCGGGGGCGGGCCTTCGGGCCGCGGGTGCCACTGCGGGCCAGCCCCGACCGCTCCACCGCCGAGTACGCCGGCGCCGTCGGCCGGCTGCTCCGCCGCAGCCGGGCCAGGGCCCAGACCCTGCAGGTCCTGGACCTCGCGGCGCGGCGCGCGGTGGCCGAGCAGGCCGGCCTGCGTGCGGGGCTGCCGCAGGACCAGCTGCTGGACGCCCTCAGCCTCCGCGCCCCCGAGCTGGGCCGGCGCCTGGCCGAGGCCGAGGCCGCGCTGGCCGGCGCCAGCGGCGATGATGAGCGGCTGCGGCGGGTCGCCGCCGACCTCCACGACCTGGCCCATCCCCCGGTGGGCCGCATCCAGACGACAGAGGAGAGGAGTTGAAAGCCACTGAGTTCTACGCCCGCTTCCGGGAGGAGGCGGCCAAGGCCGTCGTCGGCCAGGAGGAGGCGGTGCGCCTCTGCGCCATCGCCGTCGTCGCCGGCGGCCACGTCCTCCTCGAGGGGGTGCCCGGCACCGGCAAGACGCTGCTGGCCAAGACCGTGGCCCGGCTGATGTCGCTGGACTTCGGCCGCGTCCAGTTCACCCCCGACCTGATGCCGGCGGACATCGTGGGCACCGCGATCTACGACCTGGAGACGCGCCAGTTCCGCGTCCGCCGGGGTCCGATCTTCACCAACATCCTGCTGGCCGACGAGATCAACCGCGCCCCCGCCAAGGTGCAGTCGGCGCTGCTGGAGGCGATGGAGGAGGGCGGCGTCAGCCTGGAGGGCCAGCAGATCCCGCTGCCCGCGCCCTTCATGGTGCTGGCGACCCAGAACCCGGTGGAGTACGAGGGCACCTTCCCCCTCCCCGAGGCCCAGCAGGACCGCTTCCTGTTCAAGGTCGGCCTCGACTACCCGGTGCCGCTGGCCGAGCTGGAGGTGCTGCGGCGCTGGGACAGCGGCATCGAGCTGCGCGACCCCGAGGCCGCCGGGGTGGAGCCGGTGCTGGACGCCGCGGCGGTGGCCGAGTGCCACGCCGAGGCCCGCGCGGTGACCGCCCACGAGGCCATCCAGCGCTACATCGTGGAGCTGGCCCTGGCCACCCGCACCGCGCCGGAGCTCTCCCTCGGCGCCAGCACCAGAGCCCAGGTCCTGCTCCTGCTGGCGGCCAAGGCGGCGGCGGCCTTCGAGGGTCGCGACTACGTCACCCCGGACGACGTCAAGAGCCTGCTCGGCCCGGCCCTGCGCCACCGCCTCCAGCTCCGGCCCGAGGCCGAGGTCGCCGGCCAGACCACACTGGGCGTCCTCGACCAGGTGGTGGCCCGGGTCACGCCGCCCCGCTGAGGTCGCCGAGGGTGCGCCGGGCGTTGGCCCGCAGCCGCCTCAACGTCGTCCCCCGCGCGCCGCTGCTGGCGGCGATCGTGGTCGGCGCGGCGCTCTTCGCGCTGGCGCTGCTGGGGCCGGTGGGCTGGCTGGTGGTGCTGGGCTACAACCTGGTCCTGCTCTGGCTGGCGCTGCTCGACGCCCTCACCCTGCCCGCGCCGGGGGCGATCTCGGTGCGCCGCGAGATGCCCCGGCCGCTGTCGCTGGGGGCGGAGCAGGAGGTGGCCCTGACGGTGGCCGTGGCGGGGCGCGGGGCCGGCCTGCGGCTGCAGGTCGCCGACCACGCGCCGGCCGCGCTGCGGGCATCGGCTCGCAGCCTGGACGCCGACCTCGACGGTGGCGGCGCGGCCCGGGTCGGCTACCGGGTCCACCCGCCCCGCCGGGGGGCCTTCGTCTTCGGCCCGACCGACGTGCGGCTGCACCGGCGGGGCGGCCTGGTGGCCCGCCAGGCCAGGGTCGGCGGCGGCGCCGAGGTCGCGGTCTACCCCGACGTGCTGGCGGTGCGGCAGTACGAGCTCCGCCTCCGGCGCGGCCTGGCCAACTTCAGCGGCGGCCGCCGGGCCCGGGTCCCGGGCGCCACCACCGAGCTGTCGGCGATCCGCGACTACCTGCCGGGCGACGAGGTGCGCCGGATCAACTGGAAGGCCAGCGCCCGCCGCGACCGCCCGGTGGTCAACGAGGTCGAGGCCGAGCGGGGCCAGCAGATGATCCTGATGGTCGACTCGGGCCGGCTGATGACCGCCCCGGCGGGCCATGCCCGGGGCCCCCACGGATCCCCCGATCCGGGGGGCGGGCTCAGCAAGCTGGACCACGCCGTCAACAGCGCCCTGCTGCTGGCCTGGGTGGCCCAGGCCCACGGCGACCGGGTGGGGCTGATGACCTTCAGCGACCGGGTCCACCAGTTCGTCACCCCGCGCGCCGGCCGGGCCCAGATCGCGGCCCTCAACGAGGTCCTCTACCGGGTCCAGCCGGAGTACACCGAGCCCGACTTCGGCGAGGCCATGGGCCAGCTCGCCCGCCGCGTCAGCCGCCGCTCCCTGGTGGTGGTGCTGACCGACCTGCTCGACCCCGACGCCTCCCGCGACCTGGTCGCCGCCTGCCTGCGGGCCAGCGCCCGGCACCTGGTGCTGGTGGTGGCGATGAACGACCCGGTGCTGGCGGCGGCCCGCCTGGCGCCGGTCGACGGCCCCGCCCGGGCCTACGAGTGGGCCGCCGCCGAGGAGCTGCTCGCCGCCCGCCGGCAGAGCTTCGAGATCCTCCACCGGGGCGGGGTGCTGGGGCTGGACGTGGCCGCCGGGCAGCTCAGCGCCGCCCTCGTCGAACGCTACCTGGCGCTCAAGGAGCGGGCGCTGCTCTGACCGCCGGCTCTGGCCCGCGGCCCGCCAGCAGCAGGTAGGCGTAGAGCAGGACCCCGCTGGTCGCCCCCACGGCGATCTTGACCCAGGCCGGCGCGGCCGACGGCGAGAGCAGGCCCTCGATGGTGCCGGCGATGACCAGCAGGGGGGTCAGGCCGCCCAGGATCACGAAGGCCCGGCGGCCGGCCAGGGCCAGGGCGTCGCGCCGGCTGTGCATGCCGGGGAGGAGGACCGCCCAGCCCAGCATCATCCCCGAGGCCCCGGCCGCCACGATCACCGACAGCTCGATCACCCCGTGGCCGACCATGAACTCCAGCAGGCCCCCGCCGACGCCGTAGGCCGAGGTCAGGCCGAGGGCGGTGCCGACGCTGATGCCGTTCATTATCAGCACCCCGAGCGTCGGGATGGCGCCAAGGATCCCCACCGCGAAGGCCATGATCGAGACCCTGATGTTGTTGGTCATGATCATCCCGGCCATCATCGGGCGCTCCTCGGCGGGGATGTCGGTCCACAGCGTGTGGTGCTTGACCAGGGCGATCAGCCGGTCGGGCAGGACCCCCGAGGCCAGGCCGGGGTCGAGGTAGACCGCCAGCCAGGCGACCAGCAGGGGGACGAAGAGGAGCGCCGCCGCGGCCAGCATGAAGGGCGCCGCCGCGCGGTAGGTCTGGGGCAGGGTGCGGGCGTAGTGGTGGCGCAGCCGCCGGAAGACGTTGCCGCCGCCCCGATAGACCACGCCGTGGCCGCGGGCGACCAGGCCGTTGAGGTAGAGCGCCACCGGCTCGGCCGGCCAGTCGCGCTGGGCCCGGGCCAGGTCGGCGGTGGCCCGGCGGTA
>DASZGP010000296.1:0-7075 GCA_035938695.1 Candidatus Dormiibacterota bacterium
ACCTCGAGGTCGGCCAGGCCGGTCCTGACCCGCTCGTCGAAGCCCTCGTAGCGCCCGGCCACGAGGATCAGCCGGGGGTGGCCGGCCAGCTCTTGGGCCAGGCCCTGGTCGAGGCGCCGCCCCTGGGGCGTGAGCAGGACGCAGGGCACCGAGCTTTCGCCGCGCACCTCGCGCACGGCCTTGAAAATGGGCTCCGGCTTCAGCACCATGCCGGCCCCGCCGCCATAGGGGATGTCGTCGACCTGGCGATGCTTGTTCTCGGCGTGGGCCCGGAGGTCGTGGACCGCCAGCTCCACGGTACCGGCGGCCAGAGCGCGGCCGACCACTCCGGCGCCGAGCGGCCCGGGGAAGACGTCGGGAAAGAGGGTGACGACGTCAAACCTCACTTTCGACCTCCTCGGGCAGGTCGAGGACCATCCGTCCGGCGGCCAGGTCGACGTCCTTGACCACGGCGGTCACCGCCGGCACCAGGCGCTCCCGGCCGCCGGCGCGGACGACGTAGACGTCGTTGGCCGGGTACTCCAGCACGTCGACCACCTCGCCCAGCCGGCGCCCGTCGGGGTTGACCGCGGCCAGGCCGACGATCTGCCAGTGGTAGAAGCTGCCCGCCGGCAGCGGCGGGGCGCTCTCCGGGCCGACCTCGAGGTACCCGCCGCGGAGGCCGTCGGCCGCCGCCACGCTGTCGATGCCCGAGAGCTTGACCCTGACCCCCTGGGCCTCGGCGCTGGCGCGCTCGACCGTCCGCCAGGCGCCGCCGGCGTGCACGCTGAGACCCGGGCGGAACCGCTCCGCGCTGTCGGTCAGGGTCTCCAGGAGGACCTCGCCGCCCAGGCCCACGGGCCTGCGCACGAAGCCGATCCTGATCAGCTCGGGGACGGGCATGCTATTCCTCTTGGCCCTCTTCGGTCCCGGCCGGAGCGGTCGCGGTATGGACCTCGGCGGTCTCCTCGTCGCCGTCGCCGTCGCCGTCGACCTCGGCGGTGGCCAGGGTCCCGTCCTCGGACTCGCCTTCGACGCCGTCGCGCTCGGAGATGACCTCGACGTTGACCCGGCGATGGTCCTTGGTCGCGGCGGCCTTGACCAGCGAGCGGATGGCCTCGATGTTGCGGCCACCCTTGCCGATCACCCGGCCGACGTCGCCGGGGTCGAGACGGATCTCGACCGACTCGGCGCGGTGCCGGGTGTGGCTCTCGACCACCACGGCGTCGGGCTTGTCGACGATGTTCTTGACCAGGTACTCGACCAGATCGCGGTAGTCGGCGGTCATGCCTTGGCCTCTTCGGTCGACACCTCGGCGCCGGCCTCGGCTTCGCTTTCGGCGGCCGGGGCCTCAGCCGCGGCGGGACCCGCTTCGGCCGCGGGCGCCTCGGGGGCCGGCTCGGCACCCGGGGCCTCGGCGGCGGCCGGCGCAGCGATCTCCTCGGCGGCAGCTTCGGCAGGCGTGGCAGCCTCGACCGGAGCAGCTTCCGCAGGCGCGGCAGCTTCGACCGGAGCAGCCTCCGCAGGCGCGGCAGCCTCGACCGGCGCAGCCTCGGCAGGCGCGGCAGCTTCGACCGGAGCAGGCTCAGCCGGGGCCGGCGGCGGCGCGGTCGCGGCCTCGGCCGCCTTGGCGGCGGCCTTCTTGGAGACCTTCTCCTTCCTGGCCGCGTCGTCGTAGCGCGGCCCGCTGCGCTCCAGGATGCCCTCGGCCTGGAGCAGCTGGCGGGCGATGTCGGTGGGCTTGGCGCCCTTGCTCATCCACTCCTTGACCTTGTCGGCGTCGATCTTGACCACCGCCGGGTTGGCCAGCGGGTCGTAGGTGCCGATCGCGTCGATGAAGCGGCCGTCGCGGGGAGAGCGCGCGTCGGCGACCACCAGCCGGTAGAACGGCCGCTTCTTGGCGCCCATGCGCCGGAGCCTGATCTTGACTGCCAAATGAGTCCTCCTTAGGTTCTGCGCGGCCCGCGTGGGACCGATCGATTGCCGTTCACGGGGGGCCCGCCTACCGGAGCCCGGGGAATCCGCCGCTTCGGGGTCCCCGCGACTCCTGGGTCGCGGGGTGCAGTCCGGGGATCTTGGGAATCCGGCCGCCGCGGAGCTGCTTCATCAACGCCTGCATCTGGTCGAAGCCCTTGAGCAGCTGGTTGACCTCCTGGACCTCGCGCCCGCTGCCCTTGGCGATCCGGCGCTTGCGCCGCCCGTCGAGGATCTGCGGGTGGGCCCGCTCCTCGGGGGTCATCGAGAGGATGATCGCCTCGACGTGGGCCATGTCTCTCTCCGTCGGCATGGCGCCGCCCATCTGCTTGATCTGGGAGCCGCCCGGCAGCATCCCGATCAGGCTCTCCAGCGGGCCCAGCTTGCGCATCTGCCGCATCTGGCCGACGAAATCGTCGAGCGTGAACTGTCCCTTGGCCAGCTTCTGGGCGGCGGCGGCGGCCTCGTCCTGGTCGAGGTTCTCCTGGGCCCGTTCGACCAGGCTGACCACGTCGCCCATGCCCAGGATCCGGGAGGCGATCCGGTCGGGATGGAACAGCTCCAGGTCGGAGAGCTTCTCGCCGGTGCCGACGTAGCGGATGGCCTTGCCGGTCGCCGCCTTGATCGAGAGCGCGGCGCCGCGGCGAGCGTCGCCGTCCATCTTGGTCAGGACCACCCCGTCGACGCCGACCTCGCCGGCGAAGGTGGTGGCGACGTTGACGGCCTCCTGGCCGGTCATGGCGTCGACCACCAGCAGGCTCTCGTCGACCCTGACCCGCTCGCGGATGCGCCGGACCTCGGCCAGCATCTCGGCGTCGATCTGGAGCCGGCCGGCGGTGTCGACGATGACCACGTCGAGGCCCAGCCGGCGGGCCTCTTCGATCCCGGCCGCCGCGATCTCCTCGGCGGCCCCCGGCGCGGAGAAGTAGGCGATGTCGACCTGCTTGGCCAGGACCTCGAGCTGGTCGCGGGCCGCCGGCCGGTGGACGTCGGCGCCCACCAGCAGCGGCCGGTGGCCCTGCTTGCGGATCAGGATCGCCAGCTTGCCCGCGGTGGTGGTCTTGCCGGAGCCCTGGAGGCCGAGGGTCATCAGCACGGTCGGGGGGCGGTCGCTGAAACCGACGCCGCCGTTCTCGCCGCCGAGCAGGGCGACCAGCTCGTCGTGGACGATCTTGACCACCTGCTGCCCGGGAGTGACCGATTTCAGCACGGCCTCGCCGACGGCCTGCTCGCGGACCTTGGCGATGAAGTCGCGGGCGACCTTGAAGTTGACGTCGGCCTCCAGCAGCGCCAACCGCACCTCGCGCAGGCCGGCGTCGACGTCGGCCTCGGTCAGGCTGCCCCGCGAGAGGATGCCCTTGAAAGCGTCGTTGAGGCGGCGGGTCAGGTCCTCGAACAACTAGGCGATCTCCTTGACAGCCCGGCGCAGCTCGCGCAGCTCGCCCTCCATGCCGTCGAGGCGGGCGGCCAGGCGCTCACCCTCCTCGCGCCGGCGCTCGGCGGCGGCCAGCAGGCCGAGCTTGGCCTCGTACTCGGTGAGCGCCGCCTCGACCCGGTGCACGAGATCGTAGACCGCCGTGCGGCTGACGCCCTGGGAGGTCGCGATCTCGGCGTAGGACCAGTCCTGCTCGAGGTGCAGGCGCAGCGTCTCACGCTGGTGCTCGGTGAGCAGGCCGGCGTACTGGTCGAGGAGCTGGGCGGTGCGGCGGCGCCGCGAGATGTCAAGTGACACGACTTGACAGAATACCAGCGCCGGCTCAGTCTCCCTCGGGGAAGTTGATCGCGGTCGAGCCTTGGAGCAGCGCCCGCGCCTCCTCCAGCCGGTCGGCCGGCACCAGCAGGACCACCTGACCCAGCTCGGTGGCGGTCAGGGCGTAGATCGTGCCGACGGTCTCGCCGCGGCTGACGACCGGGATGTCCGCCGTCTCCAGGGCGGCCCGGAGGACCTCGGCCTCCATCGCCCCCACCGCCGCGACCGGCTCCCAGCCGGCATCCCCATGGGGCTCGCGTCCCACGCTCAAGCGGTCTCGAACAGGGAGTCGACGTAGGCGGCGGGGTCGAAGGCCGCGAGGTCCTCGACGGCCTCGCCGCTGCCCACCAGCTTGACCGGCACCCCGAGCTGCTCCTCCAGGCCCAGGATCACCCCGCCCCGGGCGCTGCCGTCCAGCTTGGTCATCACCAGGCCGGTCAGTTGAAGGGCCTCGTGGAAGACCCTGGCCTGCTGGATCGAGTTCTGCCCGATCGCCGCGTCCAGCACCAGCATGGTCTCGTGGGGGGCGCCGGGCAGCGCCTTGGCGATGCTCCGGTCGACCTTGCGCAGCTCCTCCATCAGGTTGGCCTGGGTGTGCAGCCGCCCGGCGCTGTCGATGACCACCGCGCTGGCCCCCCGGGCCACGCCGGCCTCCACGGCCGAAAACGCCACCGACGCCGGGTCGGCCCCCGGCTCGCTGGCCACGATCTCGCACCCGATCCGCTCCGACCACAGCCTGAGCTGCTGGATCGCCCCGGCCCTGAAGGTGTCGGCCGCCCCCAGCACCACCCGCCCCCCCTCGGCCTTGAACCTCGCCGCCAGCTTGGCCGCCGTGGTGGTCTTGCCGGTGCCGTTGACCCCGACCAGCAGGTACACCGACGGCGGCCCACCCCGCCGCAGCTCCCGAGGCCGCCAGTCCATCCGGTTGCGAAGCATCCCGCGCAAACCGTCCACCGCCTGCTTGGAGTGCGCCAGCCGCAGCCGCTCCGCCTCCCGCCGCAGGTCCGCGGCGAGCCGCAGCCCGACCTCCGGCCCCAGGTCGGCCGTCAGCAGCGTCTCTTCGAGCGCCTCCCAGAACCCCGCGTCGATATCGCCATAGGCCGCCAACCCACTGAGGTTCCCCCGCAGCGCCGCCGTGCTGGCGGCAAACCGGCCGGCCAGCCGCCGCAACAGAGTGGGCCTCACCTCAGACACCGCCCGAGTATAGATATCCCCGTGTCTAGACCCGGGCCGCCGGCCCCGGGCCGCCGTCAGGCGGTGGCGGCCGCGGGCACCACGGTCTCGCCCTGGAGCCGCACCGAGACCACCCGGGACACTCCGGAGTCCTCCAGCGTGACCCCGTAGAGCGCCCCGGCGGCGGTCATGGTGGCGTGGTTGTGGGTGATCAGGATGAACTGGTTGTCGGCCGCCATGGTCCGCAGCAGCGCGCTGAAGCGGCGGACGTTGGCGTCGTCGAGGGGGGCGTCGACCTCGTCGAAGATGTAGAAGGGGCTGGGGTTGACCTTCTCCAGGGCCAGGATGAAGGCCAGCGCGGTCAGGGCCCGCTCGCCGCCGCTGAGCAGCCTGATCCCGCGCATCCGCTTGCCGGCGGGCTGGGCCATGATCTCGACGCCGGGCTCGGCGACCTCGCCCTCCTCCAGGCGGAGGGTGGCGCGGCCGCCGGGAAAGAGGCTGGCGAAGGTCTCCTGGAAGTTGAAGGCCACCGCGCCGAAGACGGCGTCGAAGCGGCGGTCGATCTCCTCGGTCAGCCTGGCGGCGACCTCGTCGAGGTCGGTGCGGGCCTGGCGCAGGTCCTCGAGCTGGCCGTCGATGCCGCCCAGCCGGGCGCTGTCGCGCTCGAGCTCCTCGATCGCCAGCAGGTTGACCGGGCCGAGGGCCTGGATCTGGCGCTCCAGGCGGGCGATCTCGCGCTGGGTCCTCTCCCAGTCGACCTCGCTGTCCTCGGCGCTCTCGGTACCGGAGGCGCCCATCCGCTCGGTCAGCTCCGCCAGGGCGGCGGCCTCGGTCTCCAGCAGCGAAGTGGCGGCGAGCAGGACCTCCTCCTGGTGGGCCAGGGCGACCTGGCGGTCGAGGTTCTCCTTCTCCATCGCCAGCAGCTCGTGGGCCAGGCTCTCGACGTCGTCGGCCGGGGCGGCGTCGGGCTCGGCGGCGAGCGCCGCCTGGGCGACCGCGGCCTCCGCCAGGGTGGCGGCGCGGCTGGCCGCCAGGGCTTCGATGGCATCCCCGTGAGCCGCCATCCGGGCGCCGAGGGTCTCCAGCTCGGCGGCCTGCCGGGCCAGCACCTGCTCGGCTCTGACCACCCGCGCCCGGGTCGCCTCGCGCTGCGAGGCCAGCGCCGCGCGCCGGGCGCGGCCGGACTCGGCGGCCCAGCGCAGGCTCTCGGCGGCCTCCCGGGCGGCGGCCTCGGTGACGGCCAGGGCCTCGACCTCGGCGGCCAGCGCCGCGATGCCGGCCAGCGCCGCCAGGCCGGACCTGAGGCCGGCCGCGCGGTCGTCGGTCTCGGCCAGCTCGGCCCGGCGCCGCTCCAGGCCGGCACGGTTGCGCTCCAGGCGGGACGCCAGCGCCTCGGCCTGGCGCCGTCCGGCCGCCTCGGCGGCGACGCTGGCGGCGTCGGCGGCGGCGGCCTGGGCTTCGGCGGCCCGGGCCCGCTCCAGGTCGGCGGCGGTCGATTCCACCGCGACCCGCGCGGAGAGCGCCTGCTGGTCGGCCTGGGCCAGGTCGCGCCGGGCCTGCTCGAGGTCGGCCTCGGCCCGGCGCAGGCGGTGCTGGGCGTCGAGCTGGCGGGCCCGGGGCCGCGAGCGCAGGTGCCAGCCGCGCAGCGCCTGGCCGCCGGGGGTGACGGCGAGGGCGGCGGGATGCCGGCGGCAGAGCTCGCGGGCGGCGTCCAGGTCGGGAACCAGCCAGCACTCGCCCAGCAGGGCGTCGAGCGCCGGCGCCAGCCAGGCCGGGGCGGTGACCGTCTCGCGGAGCGCCCTGGATGCCGCGGCGGCACGTCCAGACGGGGCCCCCGACTCCGCACCGGCCACCCCACCGGCGGCCGCGGGCCCTGGCGGTCGCGCGCCGGCCGCGTGGGCCAGGAACAGGCCGCCCTCGAACCGGCCGGCGGCCAGGCCGGCGGCGATCGCCGCCTCGGCGGTGGCGGACTCCGCCACCCAGGCCTGGAGCAGGTCGGCGCCGAGCGCCGCCTCGACCGCCGCGTGGGCGCCGTCCTCGACCTCGATCACCTCCACCAGCCGCCGGGCTCCGGCGTGGGGCGGCTCCTCGGCCGGGCTGAGCAGGGCCAGCGAGGCGATCCGCTCCTCCAGACGGTGCATGGCCTCGGCCGCCTCGCGGCGCCGGCGCTGGGTCGCCTCCTCGGCGGCCCGGGCCTCG
>DASZGP010000297.1:0-2744 GCA_035938695.1 Candidatus Dormiibacterota bacterium
GTCTGGAGCGCGGCGCCGATCCTGGTCTCCGGCACCAGCGCTTACCGTGCCGGCGAGTACCTCTACCAGGACTTTCTCTACGACGACCACGGCGCCGCGGGCACCACCCGCGATCCGGGCGACCCCCGCGTCAGCGGCGACACCTTCTCGATGCCCGGCGGCACCTTCACGTATCCGACGGGCCCCGGCTACAACGGCAACGCCGCCGACCTGGTCGAGCTGCGGGTCAGGCCGCTGGCCACCGCCACCGCCTTCCGGGTCACCCTCAACACCCTGGTCGACAGCAGCCTGGCGGCCTTCACGATCGCCATCGGGACGCCCAGCAGCGCCAGCGCGGCGTATCCCCACGGCGCCCAGTCCACCGGGCCGGCCGACCGCTTCGTCACCGTCCACGGCGCCTACGCCGACCTGATCGCGGCCGGCGCCGGCAGCGCCACCGCGCTGCCGGCGGCCACCGTCGACACGACCCGGCGCCAGCTCGAGGTCCGTGTGCCGCACACCCTCTGGGATCCCACCGGCACCACCGTCCGTCTCAGTCTGGGCGTCGGGTTGTGGGACAGGTCGACCGCCGACGGCTTCGCCGGCAGGTACCTCGTCCCCGGCCAGAGCGCGACCGCCACCGCCCCCGGCGGACTCGGCCTGGCCAGCGCCCCCAGCGCCTTCTTCAACGTCGGCTTCCGCCACGCCGAGCTGACCGGCCAGGGCAACACGGATCCCCTCACCGGCGACCGCCGCTGGTGGCGCGACGCGGCCCAGGGCCAGGCGCTCAAGACCGGCGACATGTCGCCCTTCCACGACGACGTCGACTTCACCAAGCTGGCCGCCGGGACCAACGACGACATGCCCGGCCTGCCCCAGGGGGTGCCCCTGACCGGCGGCATGGACCGCATCCTGGCCAGCCACTTCGAGACCGAGCAGGGCGTCGACTACTCCGTGGCCTGCGGCGGCAACGACGTCTGCAAGGGTGAGCTGCGCGGGCAGCTCCAGCCCTACTCCATATATGTGCCGGCCGCCGCCCCCCCGGCCTCGGGTTACGGCCTGACGCTGCTGCTCCACTCCCTGGCCGCCAACTACAACCAGTTCCTCGACAGCCGCAACCAGTCGCAGTTCGGCGACCGCGGCACCGGCTCGATCGTCATCACCCCGGCCGGCCGTGGCCCCGACGGCTGGTACGTCGACTACGCCGCCGCCGACACCTTCGAGGTCTGGGCCGACGTCGCCGCGCGATACCACCTGGACCCGGCCTACACCGCGATCGCCGGCTACTCGATGGGCGGCTACGGCACCTTCCGCCTCGGCACCCTCTACCCCGACCTGTTCTACAAGGGCCAGCCGACGGTCGGCCCGCCGGGCGTCGGCATCTGGGTCCCGCCGGGGGAGCCGACGGGTGGCCAGGCCAGCAACACCTTCCACCAGCTGGCCTCGCTGCGCAACCTGCCGATGCTGATGTGGGTCATGCACACCGACGAGCTGGTGCCCTTCGCCGGCACCGAGTACCAGGCCCACCAGGGCTTCGATGCCCTTGGCCTGCGCTACGACTTCTGGGCCTTCGCCCCCGGCGAGCACCTGACCCTGGCGGTCAACGACCAGTTCCAGCCCGCCGCCGACTGGCTGGGGCAGGGGACCGTCGACCGCAACCCGCCCCACGTCACCTACGTGGTCAACCCCAGGATGGCCTTCCCGGCGCTGGGCCTGGAGACCGACCACGCCTACTGGCTCTCCGGCATCGCGCTGCGGGACGGCACCGGGACCGCGCCGCTGGGGACCGTCGACGTCCGCTCCGAGGGCTTCGGGCTCGGCGACCCGACCCCTGGGGGCACCCAGGTCGGGGCCGGCGCGCTGACCGGCGGGGCCATCCCCAGCATCGCCTACGCCCGCCAGTACCAGGACTGGAGCACGGCGCCGGCGACCGCCGTCGCCGACCGGCTGGACATCTCGGCGACCAATGTCGGCGCCGTCACGGTGGACGTGGCCCGGGCCCGGGTGGACTGCGGCGTAAGCCTCAACATCACCTCCGACGGGCCGCTGAAGGTGACCCTGGCCGGCTGTGACCACGTGGTCAGCTACACGCCGCCGGTGACCGGGCCGCTGCCCAACACCGGGGGCGGATCGCGGGCCCCGCTGGGCCTGGCCTGGCTGGCGGTGGCGCTGGCCCTGCTGGCGGCGGTGGCCGCGCGGCGGTCGGCGCGGGTGGTGGACCGGCCCTAGCCGGGCCCCCGCCGGGTGGAATCCAACCTCCCGCTCCAGCCGGGGGCGCCGGTACCGAAGATTTCATCCTTACGTCTCCGCTTACGCCCCGACGCCACCCCGCGGGATGTGTTAGAGGTAGACGGGTGACCGACCGCGCCGCACCCACCCGGGTCGGCATCCTCGACGCCGCCTTCCTGGACTGCGAAGGCCCGGCGACCCCGATGCACGTCGGCGGCCTGCTGCTCTTCGCGGGCCGGCCCGAGCTGCGCGGGCGCCCCGGCGCCGCCGGGCTGCTGGACACCGTGGCGGCGCGGCTGCCGCTGCTGCCCCCGCTGCGCCAGCGCCTCCAGCCGGTTCCCTTCCACCTCGCCGACCCGGTCTGGGTCGACGACGCCGGCTTCGACATCGCCCGCCACGTGCGCCGCCGCCGGCTCTCCCGGCCGGGGGGTGAGGGCCAGCTCTGGGCCCTGGTCGCCGAGCTCCACGCCCGCCCCCTCGACCGCCGTCGCCCGCTCTGGGAGCTGCACCTGATCGAGGGGCTCGCCGACGGCCGG
>DASZGP010000298.1:0-3868 GCA_035938695.1 Candidatus Dormiibacterota bacterium
GCGAGTACCTGGTGCCCCACGGCGCCCGGATCAAGGTCAAGGACGGCGACCACGTCAAGGCCGGCGAGCAGATCACCGAGGGTTCCGTGAGCCCCCAGGAGCTGCTCCTGATCCTCGGCCGCGAGCCCGTGCAGCGCTACCTGGTCGAGGAGGTGCAGCGCGTCTACCGTGGCCAGGGCGTCGACATCAACGACAAGCACATCGAGGTCATCGTCCGCCAGATGATGCGCAAGGTGCGCCTGGAGACGGCCGGCGACACCGAGCTGCTGCCCGGCGACATCGTCTCGGTCTTCGAGTACGAGGAGGCCAACGCCAAGGCGCTGGCCGAGGGCGGCGAGCCGGCGATCGCCAGCACGGTCCTGCTCGGCCTGATCAAGGCCGCGCTGAACACCGCGTCGTGGCTGTCGGCGGCGTCCTTCCAGGAGACCACGCGGGTCCTGACCGAGGCGGCCATCGCCGGCAAGGTCGACCGCCTGCGCGGCCTCAAGGAGAACGTCATCATCGGCAAGCTGATCCCCGCCGGCACCGGCCTGGACTACTACAAGAAGCTCCGCGAGGAGCAGGCGAAGTACCTGGGCCAGGAGGTCGGCGACGAGATCGGCGATGCGGGCGAGCTGGTCGGCGCGGCCGGCGGCCCGACGATCGAAGACCTCTCCATCTAGCCCTCAGGGACAAGGCGAAGGGCTCGGCTCCGGCCGGGCCCTTCGGCGTTTCTAGCCGGCCAGGCCGATCTTGCGGTCCCTGGGCTTGCGGGCCCGGCGGGGCCTGGCGGTGGCGAGCGGCTGGTAGAGCTCGTGCTCGTAGTCCAGCACCATCCGCCGCGCCGAGAAGCGGGTGACGGTGTCGCGGATGCTGCGGCGCATCATGGCGACCCAGCGGCGGGGGAGGCCCTCGTCGTCGCGCTCGTAGAAGGCCGGGACGACCTCCTCCTCGAGGATCCGGTAGAGCTGCTCGGCGTCGCCCTCGTCGTCGGCGTCGGGGCTGTCGAGGTCGGCGTCGGAGAGGATGGCCCAGCCGATCCGGGGAGAGAAGCCCTCGTCCCACCAGCCGTCGTTGACGCTGAGGTTGAGGACGCCGTTGGCGCCGGCCTTCATGCCGCTGGTGCCGCTGGCCTCGAGCAGGCGGCGGGGGTTGTTGAGCCAGACGTCGGCGCCCTGGACCAGGATCCGGGCGAGGTCCATGTTGTAGTCCTCGAGGAAGGAGATGCGGGGCTCGTTGCGGGTGAAGCCGACGATGTCGTTGAGGATCGCCTTGCCCCCGCCGTCGGCCGGGTGGGCCTTGCCGGAGAAGATCACCTGGACCTCGGCGCCGCGGGTCGACACCAGCCGCCGCAGGCGCTCGGGGTCGCGGAGCAGGAGGTTGGCGCGCTTGTACTGGGCGAAGCGGCGGCTGAAGCCGATGGTCAGGATGTCGCGGCGCATCATCCCCACCGAGTTGCTGCGGACCTGGGCCAGCACCACCAGGCGATGGCGGAGTGTCTCGTGGGCCTGCCAGAGGTCCTTGTCGGGGATCTCGTTGACCCGCTCCCAGGCGGGATCGTCGGGGTCGAGGTCGAACCATCGGCGGTCGACGTAGCGGGCCAGCAGCCCGGCGACGATCGGCGCCACCCAGGTCGGCATGTGGACCCCGTTGGTGATCGCGCCTATCGGCACCTCGCTCTCGTCGAGGCCGGACCAGGCGCCCCGCCAGAGGCGGCGGGAAACCGCCCCGTGGAGCTTGCTGACGCCGACCACCCGATCGGCCTCGCGCAGGGCCACGACGGTGGTGCAGAGCATCTCGTCGGCGTCGCCGGGATGGAAGCGGCCGAGGTCGTTGAACTCGTCGACCGCCACGCCGAGGTCCTCCAGGTAGCGGCCCAACAGCTCGCCGACGAGGTCGGCGGGGAAGTAGTCGCTGCCGGCGGCGACCGGGGTGTGGGTGGTGAAGACGACGCCCGCCGGGGCCTCGCGCAGCGCCAGGGCGAGGCCGTCGCGGCGGTTCTTGACCGCGTCGCGGGACAGCTCCATGGCGGCCAGGAAGCTGTGCCCCTCGTTGAGGTGGCAGACCGCCGGCTCGATGCCCATCGCCCGCAGCGCCCTGATCCCGCCGATCCCCAGCACGATCTCCTGGCGCAGGCGGCGGTCGGCCTCGGGGACGTAGAGCCGGTCGCAGATGGCCCGCAGGTGGGGCGGGTTGGACTCGATCGCGGTGTCCAGCAGGAAAAGCGGGACGTTGCCCACCTGGACCTTCCAGATCTTGACGTGGGCATCCTCGTCGCCCACCGGGACGCTGATCTGGAGCGGGTCGCCGTCGACCCTGACGATCTCCAGGGGCAGCAGCTCGGGGTGGTTGAAGGCGTACTGCTCGACCTGGTCGCCGGCCTCGTTGATGCGCTGGCGGCCGAACCCCTGGCGGTAGAACAGGCCGACCGCCACCAGCGGCAGGTTGAGGTCGCTGGCCGCCTTGAGGTGGTCGGCCGCCAGCACCCCGAGGCCGCCGGAGTAGATCGGCAGGCAGTCGGTGAGGCCGAACTCCAGCGAGAAGTAGGCGATCTGGCCCTTGCCGGGGTCGCGCGGGGGACGGCTCTCGCGATACTCGCGCCGGGCCTCCAGCGCGGTGCTCAGGGCGATGCTGACGTCGGTCCGCTGCAGCGCTTCCCGCAGCCCGGTCTCGCCGAGCGCGCGCAGCACCGCCATCGGATTGTGCGAGGTCTCGTCCCAGATGCCGGCGTCGAGGGCCTGGAACAGCCGCTGGATCCTGGGCTCCCAGGTCCACATCAGGTCGAGCGCCAGGTTGCGGATCTCGACTAGCTGCTCCACGGGAGGCTCCGAACGTCAGACACGAGCCCTCATTCTAGGCTCAGGCCCGGTCGGCACCAACGTGCGGCGGAGGGTCAGCCGGTGCTTGCGGAGTAGCCGACGGAAACCTGGACGATGCCGTCGAGGTCGAAGTCGCGCTGCTGGCCGTCGGGGTAGGTGGTGCGCATGGTGCAGCTGACGGCCACCTCGTAGGGCTGGGCGCCGGCGGCGGTGATCCGGTCGGGGCGATCCCACTGCTGGACGATCGGGGTGGCCGGGTCGCCGGATGTGCCGGCCGGGGTGATCGTGCCGGGTGGCCCGTCGCCGCTGCCCGAGAGCAGGCGCCAGGCGACCATCCGGCTCCTCCCCGGCGCGGAGGCCACACCGTCCAGGGTGATGTAGCCCTCGCGGTCGACCAGCGGCCGGACGAAGAGCCGGACCGCCGTGCCCCGCGGCGCCTCGATCTGGGCCAGACCGGCGGCGCCGACCGGCACAGTTGAGGCATCCAGCCGTGGCGCGACCGCCGCCCGGATCTGCGGCGCCGCGTAGCCGACGGCCGGCGCGGCCGCGACGGTGCCGCTCGCCGAGTTGGTCACGTCGACCGCGAAGGGCTGCCGGACCAGGATCGGCTCGCCGGTCGCCGGATCGAAGTCGGCGGCCTCCGCCATCCCCACCACGTGCGCCGTGACCACCGGCCTGACCGGTCCGGCCGCGAGGTAGCGATGGGCGACCGCCACCGACCTCCCCCCGCCCGGCGCGGTCGCCTGCTGCCCGTCCCCGAAGCGCACGTCCCACGACGCCACCGACCAGGCGGCCGGATCGACCGATATGTCGAGGGCCCGATCGGCCTGCTCGACGAAGTTCCCCGCCACCGCCGCCCGCAGCGTGGCCGTCTGCCCCGGCCGCACCGCCGCCGGGTCCAGGGCCACGTCGAGGGCATAGATCACCTCGGCCTGGGTGTTCAGGTCGCGCGCGCCCGCGAGCAGCATCCGGTTGCCCGGCCCCCACGCCAGCGCCCCGCCCCGGCTGACCCCGTCGTCGTACGGCTGCCCCGTCTGGCACTGGTAGAGCCGGACGTCGTAGCTGGTCAG
>DASZGP010000299.1:0-15137 GCA_035938695.1 Candidatus Dormiibacterota bacterium
CGCTCCAGGCCCAGGCCAACAGCGAGAAGGCCAACCTCGACCAGCTCACGGCCCAGGAGGCGGCGGCCCGGCAGGCCCTGGCCCAGCTCCGCGCCGCGCTCTCCGGCAAGCAGGAGCAGGTGGCCCAGGAGACGCTCCAGGCGCAGGCCCTGGACAACCAGATCGCCGCCCTCCAGGCCCAGGAGGACCAGCTCACCCAGGCCCACGACCGCCGCCTCCACACCTTCTCGCTGATGCTCCGGGAGAGCTACAAGCGCAGCCCGGGGGGGACCCTGATATTCGTCCTCGGCGCGTCCAGCTTCTCTGACCTCCTCGACCGGGTGATGTCCAGCCTGCGGATCTCGCGCTTCAACCTCCAGGAGGCCGACCGGCTGCGCCAGGAGCGCGACCAGCTCGACCTCGACCGCCGGCGCACCGCCGACCTGGCGGCGGCGCTGGCGCCGATCCTGGCCCAGCTCGCCGCCGACGCCGCCTCGGTGGGGGCCGCGGTGGGCAGCCAGGCGGCCCTGGCCTCGTCGCTGGAGGCCCAGCAGCGCCAGCAGCTGGGCGCGCTCCAGGGCACCCTGGCCAAGCAGAAGCAGCTCGAGGCCGCGCTGGCGGCGCAGCAGGCGGCCGCCGCGGCGGCGGCCCAGAAGGCCCAGCAGGGGGGAGGGGTGGCCTACGGCAGCGTCTGCCCCACCGCGCCGGCCGGCAAGGTGCTCATCTGCGGCCACGGCTGGGGCCACGGCGTGGGCATGTCTCAGTTCGGCGCCCTCGGCATGGCCCAGTCGGGTTATGGCTGGCAGGCCATCCTGACCCACTTCTACAGCGGGGTGAGCATCGGCGGCTCGCCCGACCAGACGATGCGCGTCTGGCTCCACGCCGCCGGGGCCACGGTGACCCCCGAGCAGGCGCCGGCCACGCTCCAGGACACCACCGGCAGGGTCCTCGGCACCGTGGCGGCGGGGCAGGGAGTGGCGATGTCGGCGCAGTCCGACGGCAGCGTGGTGGGGAAGTGGGCCGGGGGCCAGGCCCGGGCCAAGCCGCTGCGCCTGGTGCCGGCCGCGGGGGGCGTCTTCCAGGTCTCCGGGAACCGCTACCGCGGCGAGGCCTGGGCCGACGCCGGCTCGGGGCTCCGGATCATCGACCATGTCGACATCGAGGCCTACCTCCAGGGCCTCGGCGAGGTGCCATCGAGCTGGCCGGTGGTGGCCATCGAGGCCCAGACCGTGGCCGCCCGGACCTACGCCCTCTACCACCTCAGCAGCTCCGGCGCCTACGACGTCGACGACACCACGGCCTACCAGGTCTACCTGGGGGTGGATCGCGAGAGCGCCAACCAGGATTCCGCGGTGGCCGGCACGCGCGGACAGGTATTGCTCTACCAGGGCCAGCTGATCGACGCCTTCTTCTCCTCCAGCGACGGCGGCCACAGCCAGTGCGCCAGCGCCGAGTTCACCTACCCCTACAACCCGCAGCAGGACGGCGCCAACTGCACGCCCGGCTACCTGAAGGGTGTGATCGACAACTACGACTTCCCGCGCAGCTCGTCGGACCCCCAGGGCGACCCGCTCCAGACCTGGTACACGCCGGCCTACACCCTGGCCCAGATCCAGCAGTTCATGGGCTCGGCCTACAACGCGGCCCAGTGCGGCGGCCTGACCGGCTTCGACCTCACCGACCGCGACGCCTCCGACCGCCTCAACACGGTCAGGATGGTCGGAAGCCGGGGAGTCTGCACGCTGAGCCCGGGGGCCTTCATCCGGGCCTTCAACGCAGGGTCCCCGAAGGACGCCATTGTCTGGGGCGAGATGTTCGGGGTGACGCCCGGCAACCGCGCCTGGCCCTACTGGTAGCCCGGCGATCGGCGGCTCGCGCTCGGAGGGGGACGACGGCCCGGCGCCCGGCGCCCGCCCCGGCCGGGCGGCCCTGGCGGCGGTCGGCATCGGCCTGCTGGCGGGGCTGGTCAGCGGGCTCCTGGGGGTCGGCGGCGGCGTGGTCCTGGTCCCCGGCTTCATCGCCGCCCTGGGGCTGAGCCGGAGAGAGGCCGTGGCCGGCTCGCTGGTGGCGATCATCCCGATCTCCGTCGTCGGGGTGCTGACCTACTGGCTCTTCGGCGGCGGCCACCAGGTGCGCTTCGACCTCGGCCTGGCGCTGTCCGCCGGCAGCGTCTTCGGCGCCCGCTACGGCGCCAACCTTACCCGGCGCGTCTCGGAGCGGACCCTGGCCACCGCCTTCGGCCTGCTCCTGGTGCTGGTGGCGGCCCGGCTGCTCCTGCCGGGGCTGCCCGGCGGCGGCCATCCCACCGCCGGCCTGGACCCCCTGGCGATCGGCGGCGCGCTGCTGGTGGGGCTGGGCGCGGGCGTCATCTCCGGCGCGCTGGGGGTCGGCGGGGGAGTCGTCATGGTGCCGGCGATGGTCCTCCTCGCCGGCCTGGCCCAGGCCACCGCCCAGGGCACCTCGCTGCTGGTCATCATCCCCACCGCCCTGAGCGGCGCCTACACCCACTGGCGCAACGGCCAGGTCCGGGAGCCGCTGGTCGTGGTGGCCGGGCTGGTGGGCGCTGTGTCAGCCCTTCTGGGCAGCGTCCTGGCCCTCCACGCGGAGGGCTCCCGGCTGCGCCAGGCATTCGCCGTCTACCTCCTGGTGGTGGCCTTCCAGACCTTCCGCCGGCGCGGTTCCGGGACGGTGCCTGCGAGCAAGTAACAGCGCCATCCATTGGCTTGCTTGGGCCAATGGCCTGATGTATGGTTCGGACAGTTTTCCGGCCCTACGGTGACCGGATGGGGTGAGGAGGTTTCAATGGCTTTCCAGGATCAGACTCTGCGTTGCCGCGACTGCTCGGCGGACTTTGTGTGGACCGCCGGTGAGCAGGCATTCTTCCAGGAGAAGGGCCTCCTCAACCAGCCGCAGCGCTGCCCGACCTGCCGCGCCAACAAGCGCAACTCCCGGGGCGCCTCGCGGCGGATGTTCGAGGTGGTCTGCGCCGAGTGCGGCACGACCACCCAGGTCCCGTTCGAGCCCCGCGAGTCGCGGCCGGTCTACTGCAGCGACTGCTTCGAGAAGGTGCGGGCCCAGGCCTGACGCCCGCCGCGCCCCGGGGGAGCCCTTCGCGGCGATCGTCTGCCCGGCCGATCTCGCCTCCTGACCTATACTGCGTAAAACGACGGTTTCACGCAGTATAATCGCGTCCTGATGGCGGTTCCCGGGGCGGTCCCCTCGCTGGCCGAGGCGGTCAAGGCCTACACCGACTGGCTGCTGGTCGAGCGTGACAGCAGCCCCGGCACCGTGGATGCCTATCAGGACGACCTGGGCCGGTTCCTCAGGTTCGCCGCCGCCCGCGGCGCCAGTGCGTCCGTCACCGACGTCGACCGCGCCCTGGTCGAGGCCTACCAGGTCGAGGTGGCAACCGCGCGAAACCGGCGCGGAGCGGGATCGGGTCCGGAGCGCCAGGACGCGCGCGCCGAGCGCATCGGGCCCGCGCGCCGCAAGCGCCTGCTGGTGGCGCTGCGGAGCTTCCTGCGTTGGGCCTACGCCAAGAGGGCCTGGTTCGACGGCGACCTCGGCGGCGCCATCGACCTGCCCAAGCTGCCTGGCCGGGTCCCCAAGGCGCTGGACGAGGAGCCCCGCACCCAGCTCCTCGACGACCTGCTGTCGGGCGACGAGCTCCAGCGCCTCCGCGACCGGGCCCTGATCCTGTTCCTGCTCTCCACCGGCTGCCGGATCTCGGAGGCCCTGCCGCTCGACCGCCGCGCGGCCAGCGCCGACCGCGTCGTGGTCCGCGGCAAGGGGGACAAGGAGCGGGTGGTGGAGCTGACCGAGCGCGCCCGGCACGCCCTGGCGGCCTACCTGGCGGCCCGGACCGACCCCTCCCCCGCCCTCTTCATCTCCCTCCACCGCGGCCGCCTCTCGGGCCGCCTCGGCCACCCCGACGACGCCGCCCGGCCGGAGGACAACCGCCTCTCGGTCCGCGGCGCCCAGGCCATCTGCGATCGGGTCGGCCGCGCCGCCGGCATCGGCCGCTTCCACCCCCACCAGCTCCGCCACACCCTGGGCACCATGCTCGAAGAGCAGTTCGGCGACCCCGTCCTGACCGCCGACACCCTGGGCCACAGCGGCCTGGGCACGGTGCAGACCTACGCCAAGGTCACCGGCCGCCGCCGCCGCGAAGCCTACGACCGGCTGGAGGACGCCGGGCTCTGAGGCCGGCCGGGTCGGGCCTACTTGGGAAAGAGGCTCAGCCCGGCGGCCTGGCCGACCAGGACGCCCATGACCAGCAGCACCACGAAGAGCGCCACCAGCCCGACCAGGTCCCACTCCACGCGGTCGGCCCAGGCCAGCCAGGACGGCCGCGCGGTGGTCCTGGCGCCGGCCGGCCGCCAGCCGCAGATCGGGCAGGCGCCGTCGGTGTAGCGGGGGTCGAAATCCCAGTTGTCGAGCTGGCAGTGGGCCTTGGTGGGCGGGGCCGGGAGGGCCAGGGAGCCGCTCATCGCGGCGCTCCGGCGGCGCGGCGGGCCCAGACCACCGAGGCGGTGGCGCCCAGGATCAGCGCCTCCCAGAGGAAGAACATGTAGGCCAGCGGCGGCTTGACCACCCGGACCAGGGCCGGCGAAACCACCCGCGGCCTGGTCCGGGGGGCGACCGGCGCGGCCGGGGCGGTGGTGCCCGAGGTCGTGTCGGGGTTGATCGCCGGAGCGGCGACGGTGTTGTTGATGATGGTGGTCACCGGGCTGACCGTGCCGGAGCTGTCGGTCGGCAGGAACGAGGTGTCGGTGCTCGACGAGCTGGTGACCGCCTGCGCCGGCGTCAGCTCGGCCTCCCCCTGGCCCTGGCCCAGGATGTACTCGGTGTACTGGGTCGGGGTGCCCGGGCGGGCCGGCTGGGTGATGCCGACGTGGACCCCCGAGGCGTCGATCGCGGCGCGGTTGCCGCTGACCGTCTTCTGGGGCGCGACCACGAAGATGTGGAACACCGGGGTGGTGGCGCTGACGCCGTTGAGCGACTGGCTCTGGTCGCCGACGGTGACCCCCTGGTCGGAGAGCTGGACCGGGGTGTTGTTGACGGTGACCGTCCCCGGGGCCACCGTGGCGGTGGCGCTGGCGACGCCGCCGGCCGAGGTCACCTTGGTGGTCACGTCCACGTTGGCGATCTGGATCACGCCGGCGCCGAACGAGGCCGAGCCGACGTGGGAGTGGGTGGTGACGGTGATCGAGCCGTCGGGCTTGAGCACCGTGTGGCTCTCGGCGGTGGCGTTGTTGAACACCGTGGTCTGGTTGCCGGCGTAGTACGAGGAGGAGTCGGCGAACAGCTCGCCGGCGTCGGCGTGGGCGTAGTCGGCCTGGCCGCCGCTCTGGCTGAAGGTGGCGTCCTGGTCGGCCTTGGTGCCCGGGTAGTGGGCGTTGGCGTAGACCGCCGGGGGCGGCTGATGGGGCGGGTACGGGATCTGCGGCGCCGGCGCCGGCGGCTGGGGCGCGTCGGAGGCGAACACCGTGCCGGCGACGGGTCCGTAGTCCTGGGTCGAGCCGCGCGCGGCGGACGAGGGCGCCGAGTCCTGGTGGACCGCGGCCAGCGGGTAGCGGTTGTCGATGGCCCCGCTGGAGAAGCTCGGGTCGGCGTCCGAATAGCCGATCACGTGCACCCCGGCGGCGTTGGCCGTGCCCTGATAGGTGTCGACCGTCGCCGGGACCTCGGCCCCGGTGCTGAGCGCCAGGGCCACGAAGCCCAACGTGGACAGGACCGTCCCACCCGCCAGCAGCCTGAAGTGCCGAGTCATCATTGCTCACTCCCCTTGCCCGCGCCGAGCATCTCCAGCACGAGCTCATCGGTGTTGCGGTTTTCACGTTCGGCGCGCTCCTGCAGGGCCCGCTTGAGCTCTGCCGGGAGCTTGACCGAGAGGTCCTCCAGCATCTGGGGTCGGAGGGCGGCGTCGGCCTCGGTGGCCGGCGCCTTGGAGGCGTCGACCTCGGCGGCCGAGCCGAGGTAGGCGCTGGCCAGGACCGCCTGGTCGCGGCGGAGCACCGAGGCCAGGCCCTCGTGGGCCACCGACCCCTGCTCGAAGATGTAGGCGCGGTCGGCGACGGCCAGGGCGCTGTCCACGAACTGCTCGACCAGGAAGATCGCGATCCCCTGCTCCTTGAACAGCGAGATCCGCTCGAAGAGCTGCTGGACCACGGTCGGGGCCAGGCCCTGGGACATCTCGTCGATCAGCAGCAGCTTGGGCTTGACCACCAGCGCCCGGGCCATCGCCACCATCTGCTGCTGGCCGCCGGAGAGCGTGCCCACCATCTGGTTGCGGCGCTGCTTGAGCACCGGGAAGGCGTCGTAGGCGACGTCGAAGCTGGCGACCTTGGCACCGCTGTAGTGCGCCAGCTGGAGGGTCTCCTCCACGGTCAGCTTGGCGAAGAGCCCGCGACCCTGGGGGATGTGGACCATCCCCCGGCGCACGATCGACTCCGCCGACCTGCCGGTGATGTCGGCGCCGCCGAAGGTCACCCTGCCCTTGGTCGGGCGGATCACCCCCGAGACGGCGCGCAGGGTGGTGGTCTTGCCGGCGCCGTTGGCCCCGATGCAGGCCACCACCTCGCCGGGACGGACCTCCAGGTTGACGTCGCGGATGACCTCGATGTGCCCGTACCCGGCGTTGAGCCCGGTGACCTTGAGCAGCGCGGTGTTGCTGCCGGCCGCGGCGCGGAGGTCGGAGAGGGTGTCGGGCTCGCGGTCGCGGCCGTTGACGGAGACCGTCGAGGCCGGCTGGGCCGGCTCCTCCTTGGTCTCGCCCAGGTAGGCGGCGATGACCTTGGGGTCCTCGCGCACCTTCTCGGGACGGCCGGTGGAGATCAGCTCGCCGAAATCCAGGACGTAGATGTAGTGGCAGGCGCGCATCACCAGGCTCATGTCGTGGTCGACCAGCAGCATCGAGACCTGGAAGCGGTCGCGGACCCGGCCCAGCAGCTCGGCCAGGGCGTCGGTCTCGGCGGCGTCGAGGCCGGAGGCCGGCTCGTCCAGCAGGATCAGCTTGGGCCGCATGCAGAGCGCCCGGGCGATCTCGACCCGGCGCTGGATGCCCACCGGCAGGTCGGCCGCCAGCTCGTTCTCGTACTCCAGCAGGTTGACGGCGTGGAGCACCGCCCGGGCCCGCTCGGTGGCGGTGCGCTCGGCGGTCAGGGCCCCGGGGAGGCGCACGGCGTCGGCGAAGATGTTGCGCCGGCTGAGCGCGTCGATCGGGGTCTTGCAGTTCTCCAGCACGCTCATCGAGCCCCAGAGCTGGAGGTTCTGGAAGGTCCGCGCGATGCCCAGCCGGGCCCGCTCGTGGGGCTTGAGGCCGGAGATCGGCTGGTCCTCGAAGCGGATCGAGCCGGAATCCGGGATCAGCACACCCGAGATACAGTTGAACAGCGTGGTCTTGCCGGCGCCGTTGGGCCCGATCAGCCCCAGGATCTCGCCCCGGTTCAATTCCAGGTCGACCCCGCCCAGGGCCCGGACGCCGCCGAAGGCGATCGCCAGGTCCTTGACCGACAGCAGGCTCATCGGCGCGCCGCCGCCACCGGCTTGGCGCCCCGCCTGGTCTGGGGTGGGTTGATCAGCGCCATCACGCGGTGGGCCGCGTCGCCCCAGACGCCGTCGGGGTAGAGGATGATCTGGACCACCAGCAGGGTGCCCAGGACGAGCTGGAACCAGAGGCCCTTGATCTCGATCGGCTGGTGCAGGACGTTGCTGGCCAGGTCCTGGAGCCGGGGCAGGAGCGGCGGCGTGAAGGCGATGAAGATGCCGCCCAGGGTCGCCGCCGGGATGAAGCGGATGCCCATCAGCACGGCGATCGCCGCGACCTGCAGCGAGTAGAAGAAGTTGAACGGGCTCTGGGTGACGCTGCCCTGGACCAGCGGGTAGATCGCCCCGCCGATGCCGGCGACGGCCGCCGAGAGCCCGAAGGCCAGCAGCTTGTAGCGGGTCAGGTCGACGCCCATGGTGGCGGCGGCGACCTCGGAGTCGCGGATCGCCCGGAAGCGCCGGCCGCTGCCCGAGTCGTGGATGTTGACCACCAGCACCGCGACCACGGCGAAGATCCCCAGCGAGATCAGGAAGAGGGTGCGCAGGTGCTCGGGGCTGAGGCCGTCGAGCTGCTGGCCGAAGATCGTCTGCCCGCTGATCCCCCACCCCGACACGCCCCCGTTGAACCAGGAGAAGGCGTTGTCCTGGAAGAAGAAGTAGTCGAAGCTCAGGGCCACGCCGGCGGTGACCACCGCCAGCAGGATGCCGCTCAGCCGCAGCGCCGGAAGGGCGACCAGGACGCCGAGCAGGAACGAGAGCGTGACCCCCACCCCGGCGGCCGGCAGGTAGGCCCAGCCGTGGTTGACCAGGGCCGCGGTGCCGAAGGCCGAGATACCCATGAAGGTGGCCTGGCACAGTGAGAACTGGCCCACGTAGCCGGTCAGGATGACCACCGAGAGCACCGCGAAGCCGTAGAGCACCGCGACCGCCGCGGCGCCGCTGAACTCCAGGCTGAAGCTGGCCAGGAAGGGCACCGCCCCCAGCAGCGCCAGCGCGGCCAGCCCGGCGGCGATCCGCCCGTTGCGGCCGATCATGCCGAGCGGCGCAGCAGGCTGCGCTCCGAGCGGATCAGCAGCACCGCCAGGATGACCCCGACGGCGATCACCTTGGGCAGGCCGGTCGACGGCACCCAGAGCCGGGGCAGGGTCTCCAGGATGCCCAGGATGAAGCCGCCCAGGACCGTCAGCGGGAGCGAGACCAGGCCGCCGATCAGGGCCGCCGCGAGGGCGTCGACCACCAGCACGGTCAGGCTGACGGTGTCGAAGTTGACCCCGATCGAGATCAGCAGGACTCCGGCGATCGCCGCCACCACGCTGCCCAGCACCCAGGAGACGCTGCCGACGATGTTGACCGGGACGCCCCAGAGGCTGGCCGCCACCGGGTCCTCGGAGGCCGCCCGCATCGCCCGGCCCAGGCGCGAGAAGCGCAGGAAGGCCGCCAGGGCGCCGGCCAGAACCAGCGAGACCACGATCACCAGCAGGTCGCTGTAGCCCATCACCACCTGGTCGGTGAGGTGGATGCTGAAGCAGTCGGTGCCGTGGGAGCAGCGCCCGGGGTCGAAGAAGCGGATCGGCTCGTGGTAGCTGGAGGTGCCGAACAGCAGGGCCGCCAGGTTCTGGAGCACCAGCAGGATGCCCACGGTGATCACGGCCTTGATCAGCTGGCTCCGGCCCCTGAGCCAGCGGAAGATCAGGTTCTCCAAGATCAGCCCCAGGGCGATGGCGAAGACCAGCGCCAGCCCGATCGCCACCGCGATCGAGGCCGGGCTCTTGAAGGCTTCGGCGCTGGTGGAGACCAGGGGATGGAGCACGTGCAGCGTCCACCAGGCCACGAAGGTGGCGAACATCCCCATCGCCCCGTTGGCGAAGTTGAGCACGCCGGTGACCCGGTAGACCACGACGATCCCCAGCGCCGCCAGGGCGAAGATGCCCCCCAGCACCACACCGGCCACCAGGCTCGTCTCGAAGAGGACCACCGCTCTACCCCGCGCCGTCTCTGGTCAGCGGCTCACGAGTAGCAGTTCCAGTCCGAGACTGTGTGCCAGCTGCCCTGGGGCGCGGTCTGGTTGTCGTGCTTCATGAACCGGAAGCAGTGGTTGGGGTCGTGGTTGCCGGAGCCATAGCTGATCGGCTTGGACCACCCGGTGTCGAAGTTCTGGATCGTGTTGAGGGCGTCGACCAGGGTCGACCGGGTGACGTTCCTGCCGGCCCGCTTGAGCGCCTCGACGAAGATCATCGCCGAGGTCCAGGAGTGCTGGGTGTAGACGTCGAGCGCGTCGTACTGGCTGGGGTAGTACTTCTTGACCGTCGAGAGGTAGTCGCTGACGGTGGGGTTGCTGGCGTTGTCGTACGGCGAGAGGAACGGCACCAGCGACTGCGCGCCCTTGAGCTCCTGGTCGTAGGAGGCCTGGAAGGAGCCCTTGTCGAAGCCCCCGGCGACGATCGGCGGGTACCAGTTCACGGTCTCCATGGCCTGGGTCAGCTTGACGTAGCTGTAGGGGTCGAGGGCCGCGATGACCGAGTCGGGGCAGACCGTCGGGCTGGCGCAGGCGACGTTGGTATCGTTCTGGTGCTCCATCGCGGCGATGTGCTGGGAGTAGCTCTGGTCGGTGGTGGTGGCGGCTTCGACGTGGGTCTCCTGGATGCCCCTGGCGTGCAGGGAGGCCAGCAGCGAGTCCCTGACCGGGGCGACCCAGCCGACGTCGCTGATGTAGATGATCGCCGGGTGCTTGTAGCCGTTCTTCACGAACAGGTCGGCGATGCCGGCGCCGTAGCGGGTGAAGGGCACCGAGACCGGGTACGAGAGCGGCGAGCTGAACTCGTGCGGGGTGCCCAGGCCGCCGACGACCGGGACGCCGTTCTGGGTCAGGTACTGGACCTCGTTGTCCTCACCTTTGGGGGCGGTCCAGCCGACGATCGCCAGGACGTTGTCGCTGATCATCTTCTGGGAGCAGGAGTGGGCGACGTTGTTGTCGTACTGCGAGTCGCAGTCCTCCAGGACCAGCTTGCGGCCGTTGATCCCGCCCGCGGCGTTGACCTTGGAGAAGTAGGCCCGGACGGTGTCGCGCTCGACCGTGGAGTCGACGGCGTTGGTCTCGTCGAAGATCCCGCCGACCAGGATGCGGTCGCCGGTGACCCCGGAGTGGGCCTGGTCGGTGGCCGGCTTGGGCGCCGACCCCCTGGTGGTCGTGGTGCCACCGCCGGTGGTGGTGGTGGTCGTACTGGTCCCGCCACCGCCGCCCCCCGGCACCGAGCTCGGGCCGCCGGTGGCCGCGCCCGGGATCGGCGAAGCGGTGTCCGTCACGGTGGTGGCGTCGGCGCCCGGCGACGCGTTGCTGGCGACCAGCTGGGAGTTGGGATTGTTCAGTTGCCGCACGACCTCGAACCCGAACACGCCGGAGAAGGCGATGGACAGGGTTATGAAGGCGACCGCGATACGCTCTCGGATCATCTGAAACCTCCCGAACCCCCCCGCGCCCCAACCCGGGCGCGGCTCAGTTCAGATTCGCGAACCCAGCCCCGTGGACCGAAGTTTAGCCGTAGTTCTATCACTACTACGACAAGGGTGTCTGTTTGTAAAGCAAACAGACCGTATCTGTTGCACGGAGGAGCGCCTCGGCGACCGGTCGCCGAAGGGACCGGCGAGCCGGAGAGGGCGCCCGGTCGACCCGACGCTACCGGGCTACCGGGCTACCGGGCGGGCTACCGGGTACCGGGTACCGGGTACCGGGTACCGAGCTACCGAGCTACCGAGCCGGGACGCTCAGGCTCTCGCCGGCGTACAGGCCCTGGTCGGCGGCCAGATGGTTGAGCTGGATGATCTCCCCCACCCGCTCGCGGGTGTCGTCGTCCGGGTAGCGGCCGGCGGCGATGGACCAGACCGTCTGGCCCGGCTGGACAGTGATCTTCTCGGTCCCGGTCCGCCCCGTTCCGTAGGCCGCCCGGGTCATCACCACCAGCAGCACGCCGAGCACCAGCAGCACCCGGCCGGCCTTGACCCGGTGGCGCTCCCGGCGTGGCACCGGGCGGCTGCGGTAGCGGGACCGGCGGGCCGCCTGGTTGACGTCGGCATACGAACTCATGTTCGCTATCGTACGCGAACAAGCGTTCGGATGTCAAGCCGCGGTGGGAGCGCGGCTCCCCGGGCTCACCTCGCCCTCGGCTACCCCCCGCCCGGGCCCGTCCCGCCGGGCTCGGTCATCTTGGCGGGGTCGAGCAGACGGTTGAGGTCGTCCTCGCTCAGCGAGGTCCGCTCGCGGGCCAGCTCCCGGATCGTCCGGCCCTCCTTGAAGGCCGCCTTGGCCAGGTCGCCGGCGGCGTCGTAGCCGATCTCCGGCGCCAGGGCGGTGGCCAGCATCAGGCCGCGCTCGACCATCGCCGGGCCGTGCCCGGTCTCGGCGATGCCGCTGACGCACTGGTCGGCGAGGTTGCGGGCCGCCGCCGCCAGGAGGTCGATGGAGGCCAGCAGGTTGTGGGCCGCCACCGGCATCATCAGGTTGAGCTCGAAGACCGAGCCGGCGGCGCCGGCGAAGGCCACCGCGGCGTCGTTGCCGACGACCTGGGCCACCACCATGGTCACCGACTCGGAGATCACCGGGTTGACCTTGCCGGGCATGATCGAGCTGCCCGGCTGGACCGCCGGCAGGGCCAGCTCGCCGAGCCCGGCGCGCGGCCCCGAGCCCAGCCAGCGGATGTCGTTGGCGATCTTGTAGAGGCTGACCGCGACCGTCCGCAGCGCCCCGCTGGCGGCCACCACCCCGTCCAGCGACGCCTGGGCCTGGAAGTGGTTGCCGGTCTCCCTGATCTCCACGCCGTAGGCCACCGAGAGCTGGGCCAGGACCCGCGCCGCGAACTCCGGGTGGGTGTTGACCCCGGTGCCCACGGCCGTGCCCCCGAGCGCCACCTGGCGGAGCTCGTCCTGCGCCCCCCGGAGCCGCCTGATCCCCAGCTCGACCTGCCCGGCCCAGCCCAGGAACTCCTGCCCGAGGCGGATCGGGGTGGCGTCCTGGAGGTGGGTGCGGCCGGTCTTGACAACCTCCCAGAACTCCTCCGACTTGGCCCGCAGGGCCGCCTCCAGGTGCCCCAGCGCCGGCACCAGGTCGGCCTCGATCGCCGTCAGCGCCGCGACGTGGATCGAGGTCGGGATGGTGTCGTTGCTCGACTGGCCCATGTTGACGTGGTCGTTGGGATGCACCAGCTTGCCGCCGCGCTCGCCGCCGAGGATCTCGGAGGCGCGGTTGGCGATCACCTCGTTGACGTTCATGTTGGTGGAGGTCCCGGAGCCGGTCTGGAAGACGTCGATCGGGAACTGGTCGTCGTGGCGGCCGTCGACGATCTCCTGGGCCGCCTGGTCGATGGCGCCGGCGATCTTGGGGTCGAGGTGCCCGAGGTCGACGTTGACGGCGGCGGCGGCGGCCTTGAGGCGGGCGTGGGCCTGGATCAGGCGCCGGGGCATGGTCAGGCCGCTGATCGGGAAGTTGAGCACCGCCCGCTGGGTCTGGGCGCCGTAGTAGGCGTCGGCGGGGACGGGCAGCTCTCCCATCGAGTCGCGCTCCAGGCGGGTGGGCTCGCCTGCCGGTACTCCTGCTGCCATCGTTGATCGTGCGGCCGCGCTCAGGCGGCCGCCACCGTCACTACTTCTTGAAGTAGTTGGCGTTGATCTCGGTGTACTGCTTCCACTGCTCCGGCACGTCGTAGTCGACGAAGATCGCGGTCACCGGGCAGGCGGGCTCGCAGGCGCCGCAGTCGATGCACTCCTCGGGGTTGATGTAGAGCTGCGGATCGTCATCCTCGCCGTGGATGCAGTCGACCGGGCACACGTCGACGCAGGACTTGTCCTTCGTGCCGATGCACGGTTCGGCGATAACGTAGGTCATCGGCAGCGGTCTCCTCTGGCGCCCGAACCCACGGCCGGGCGGTGGTTTGGTCACCTCGATTGTAACAACACCACAGCTTTGCCGACCTCCGCACGAGGCGGTCCGTGAGCACCCGAACGGATGTTTGCCGAAGCCAGAACATATGTGCTAATCTACCGGCGCTGGAAGAATCGCACGGCACCGCTCGCGACGCGCCCTCGCGGCGGGCCGCAACACCCTGGAGGGATAGATGCCCGAGGTCCTGACGACCAGACAGCGCGAGATCCTCGACTACCTCCGCCGGGCGCTGACGGAGAAGTCCTACCCTCCCACCGTCCGCGAGATCGGGCTGGCCATCGGCCTGAGCTCCAGCAGCACGGTCCAGAACCACCTCAACACCCTGGAGCGCAAGGGCTACATCCGCCGCGACCCGTCCAAGTCGCGGGCCATCGAGATGGTCGACCGCCGGCCCGAGCAACGGCGCGGTGACCGGGGCGGGCGGATCGTCAGCATGCCGATCGTCGGTCAGGTCGCGGCGGGCGCGCCGATCCTCGCCGAGACCAACGTCGAGGACCACATCGACATGACCTCCGACCTTTTCGGCGACGGCGCCTTCCTGCTCAAGGTACGCGGCGACAGCATGATCGACGCCGGCATCCTGGACGGCGACCTGGTCGCGGTGCGGCCCGCCCAGGAGGCGCCCAACGGCGCCATCGTGGTGGCCCGCATCGAGGACGAGGAGACCGGCGAGCCGGAGGCGACCGTCAAGCGTCTTTTCCGGGACGGCGAGGGCTACCGGCTCCAGCCCGAGAACTCCCGCTACCAGCCGATCCGGGTCCACGACCTGAACATCGAAGGGCTTGTGGTGGGGATCATCCGGGTCAACGCGCGGGGACTCTGAACCAAGCGCGCCGGGGCGCCACGCCAGGGCGGCGCACCCCGTCAGGCGATCCCTTCGCCCAGAAGGCGCGGCCCGCCTGGATCAGCCGGGCGTGAGGTAGCGCTCGAAGCGCCGGGCCTGGTCCGAGGGCACCTCGGCCAGCAGCACCAGCCCCTCCTCCGCGTAGCGCCGGCCGAGCACCCGCCCGCGCCGGCGCACCTCGGCCTCGATCCCGCCGTCGCTGTAGGGCAGGGTCAGCTCCATCCGCACCAGGCCGACCTCGGTCAGGCGCTGCAGGGCCAGGCGGAGGCCGTCGAGTCCCTCGCCGGTCAGGGCTGAGACCGCCACGATCTCCCGGTAGGGCGACCAGTCCTGGACCCGCATCATCCGCTCCAGCACGCCGGGGTCGACCAGGTCGCGCTTGTTGAGCGCCAGCAGCAGCGGCTTGTCCATCGCCCGGAGCTGGTCGAGGATCAGGTTGGTGGCCTCGAAGTGCTCGCGCACCGCGGAGTGGGAGGCGTCCAGCACGTGGAGCACGACGCTGGCCTCGGTGACCTCCTCCAGGGTGGCGCGGAAGGCGGCCACCAGCTCGGTCGGCAGCTTCTGGATGAAGCCGACGGTATCGGTCAGGAGGAGGCGGCGGCCGTCGGGCAGCTCCATCCCCCGGGTGGTGGGGTCGAGGGTGGCGAAGACCTGGTCGGCGACCAGCAGGTCGGCGCCGGTCAGCGCCTGCATCAGGGTGCTCTTGCCGGCGTTGGTGTAGCCGACCACCGCGACCACCGGGAGCCCGTCGCGGCTGCGCGCCTGGCGGTGGAGGCTGCGCGATCGCTCGAGCTTGTCGAGGTCCCGGCCCAGCTCGCTGATACGCATGCGGAT
>DASZGP010000300.1:0-16482 GCA_035938695.1 Candidatus Dormiibacterota bacterium
CGCCGGGTCGGCCGACCACAGCGTGCCGTCGCGGCGCCAGAGCCGGTCGGCCCAGCCCTCCGCCGCCATCCGCGCCAGCGCCGCCTGGACCGCCGGCCGGAGCCCGCCGAGGCCGGAGAGGGAGTCGCCCACGACCGCGCCGGCGCTCACGCCGGTCCGGCCGGGGCCCTGGGATCCTCGCGGGCAGCCGGCCGGCTCACGCCTGCGCCACCATCGCCTTGGACTTCTCCTTGATCTTGTCCAACAGCTTGTCAAAGGCGTCGGCGAAGGACTTGACGCCCTCCTCGATCAGCTCGTCGGTGACCGCCTGCATGTCGATGCCCAGCTCACCCAGCCGGCTCATCAGGGCCCTGGCCTCGTCCACCGCCCGCTCGATGCGGGCTTCGGGGTGGCCGTGGTCGGCATAGGCCTCGAGCGTCGCCCGGGGGATGGTGTTGACCGTCTCCGGCCCGATCAGCTCCTCGATGTAGAGCACGTCGGAGTAGGCCGGGTTCTTGGTCGAGGTCGACGCCCAGAGGCAGCGCTGGGGCCGCGCCCCCCGGGCCTCCAGGGCCCTGAAGCGGTCGGACCTGAAGACCTCCTGGTAGACCTGGTAGGCCAGCCTGGCGTTGGCCACCGCGGCCCGGCCCTGCAGCGCCGTCGCCTGCTCGGCGCCAATCCTGCCCTGCTCCACCAGGGCGTCGATGGCCTTGTCCACCTTGGCGTCGACCCGGCTGACGAAGAAGCTGGCCACCGACGCGATGTGGTCGATCGGCCGGCCCTCGGCGACCCGGCGCTCCAGGCCCTTGACGTAGGCCTCGGCGACGCGTCGGTAGTAGTCGAGGCCGAAGATCAGGGTGATGTTGATGTTGTGCCCCTCGTAGAGCATTTCCTCGATCGCCGGGATGCCCTGGTTGGTGGCCGGGATCTTGACCATCAGGTTGGGCCGGTCGACCTTGGCCACGATGTCCCGGACCATGATCTGGGTGCCCTCGGTGTCGTAGGCCAGCGAGGCCAGGACCTCCATCGAGACCCGCCCGTCGAGGTGGCCACTGGACTCGTAGACCGGGCGCAGGGTGTCGAGGGCCCGGGTGACGTCGTCCAGGGCGAGGTCCATGAAGGCCTCCTCGGGCGAGGCCCCGTCGCGGGCCAGCCGGACCAGGTCGCCGTCGTAGTCGGCGCTCTCCCCGATCGCCTTCTCGAAGATCGAAGGGTTGGTGGTGACGCCGACCACGGCGCGCTCGTCGACCAGCCGCTTCAGGCCGTCGCCGCGGACCAGGGCCCGGCTGATGTCGTCGTACCAGACGCTCTGGCCGAACTCGGCAAGGCGGAAGAGGGGGTTCTTGGCGGTCATCTCAGTAGGCCTCCGGCAAGGGTGGAAATCACGGCTGCAGCAGCCGCCTGGCGGCGCTGACGATGTGCGGCGCGGAGATCCCGGCGACGTCCAGCAGCTCGGCGGGGGTGCCCGAGCCGGGCAGGCTGCCGACCGCGCACTGCGCCAGGCGGAGCGGCGCGGGCAGGTCGGCCAGGGCCTCCAGGACGGCGGCCCCGAGCCCACCCTCGGGGTAGTGGTCCTCGGCCACCACCAGGCGGCCGCCGGTGGCGCGGACCGCTTCGACCAGGGTGGCGCGGTCGACCGGCTTGACGGAGTAGAGGTCGATGACCCGCGCGGAGATGCCCTCGGCCGCCAGGGTGTCGGCGGCGGCCAGGCACTCGTGCAGGGTCACCCCCGCGCCGATCAGGGCGACCCGGTCGCCGTCGCTCCGGCGCAACACCTTGGCGCCGCCCACCGGGAACTCCTCGGCGTTGTCGTAGAGCACCGGATAGGCGCCGCGGGTGGTGCGCAGGAAGGAGATGCCTTCGATATCCGCCATCGCCACGGTCAGCTTGGCGGCGGACACCGCGTCGGAGGGGTAGAGCACCGTCGAGCCATGCACCGCGCGGAGCGAGGCGAGGTCCTCGAGCGCCATCTGGGAGGGGCCGTCCTGGCCGATCTCGACGCCGGCGTGGGAGCCGGCGAGGCGGATGTCGGCCTGGGATATGGCGGCCATGCGGACGAAGTCGTAGGCCCGGGTGAAGAAGGCGCTGAAGGTCGAGGCGAAGGGAACGTAGCCCCTGACCTGCAGCCCGATCGCCGCCGCCACCAGCTGCTGCTCGGCGATGAACATCTCGAAGAAGCGCTCGGGGTGGGCCTTGCCGAACTCCTCGGCGTGGGTCGAGTTGCCGACCTCGCCGTCCAAGGCGACGACCTCGCCGCGGGCGCCGAGCGCCTTGAGCGCGTCACCGTAGGCCTTGCGGGTGGCCACCTTGGCGCCCAGCGCGTAGGCCGGCACCTCGACCCGGCCCCTGGCGGGCGGCTCGGGCCTGAGGTCGTCGGGCTTGGCCACCGCGACCCGCAGGTCACGCCGGCCGCCGTCCGGGGCCCCCGAGGATCCTGATCCGTGGGGCAGGAGCTCGGCGATGGCCCGCTCGGCCATGTCCGGCGGCAGCGTCTTGCCGTGCCAGCCTTCCCGGTCGGCGATCTCCGCGAAGCCCTGGCCCTTGACGGTGCGGGCCACGATCACCGTGGGCCGGCCGCGACCGGCGGCGCGGGCGTCGGCCAGGGCCTCGTCGACCGCCCGGAGGTCGTGGCCGTCGACCACGATGGCGCGGGCCCCGAAGGCCTCGGCCCGGACCCGGTAGGCCTCGGTGTCCCAGCCGAACTCGGTCTGGCCACGCTGGCCGAGCCGGTTCACGTCCCAGATCGCGGTCAGGTTGTCGAGGCCGTAGTAGCTGGCCTTGTCGAGCGCCTCCCACATCGAGCCCTCGGCCAGCTCGCTGTCGCCGCACAGCACCCACACGTGGTACGGGAGCCTGTCCAGCTTCTTGCCGGCCAGCGCCACGCCGACGGCGATCGGCAGCCCCTGGCCCAGCGAGCCGGTGGCCACGTCGACCCAGGGGATGATCGGCGTGGGGTGCCCCTGGAGCCGGGAGCCGAGCTTGCGGAAGGTCATCATCTCCTCGTCGGTGACGGCGCTGGCGGCCTTGTACATCGCGTAGAGCAGCGGCGAGGCGTGCCCCTTGGAGAAGATCAGGTGGTCGTTGTTGGGGTGCCTGGGCTGGTCCCAGTCGTACCTCAGGTGCCGCGCCATCAGCACCGCCATCAGGTCGGCCGCCGACATCGAGGAGGTCGGGTGCCCGCTGCCCGCCGCCGTGCTGCAGCGGATGGCGTCGACGCGGAGCTGCTGGGCCAGCTCGTGAAGCTGCTCGAAGTCCTCCGCGCTCACCGTCCCGCCGGGCCGGCTCTCCAGGGTCTCCTCCAGTTTCTGCATGCGGGCTCCTCGATGTTTCCGGCGCCGGCGGGGCGGCCGTTCAGTGGCGGTTCGAGACGGAGGCCGCGAAGCCGGCCCACGCTTCCAGCCTAACAGGCTGTCGCCCTTCGGATGGGCCGCCTCCAGGCCCGTCCCCGACCGCCCGGCCGGCCCCTTCGCGGCCTGCTAACCTCAGCCCGTGCTGGACATCGAGGAGGGCAAGCGGCGGGCCGCCGAGCGGGCCCTGGAAGAGGTCCGCGACGGGATGCTGCTGGGCCTCGGCACCGGCTCCACGGCGCGCCACTTCATCGCCGGCGTGGGGCGCCTGGTGGCGGGCGGGATGCGGCTCACCGCGGTCGCCACCAGCCGGGCCAGCGCGGCCCAGGCGGCGGCGCTGGGGGTGGCGCTGGTGGAGTCGGCCGACCGGCCCCTGGACCTGACCGTCGACGGCGCCGACGAGATCGACCCGGCCCTGAACCTGGTCAAGGGCCTGGGCGGCGCGCTGCTCCGGGAGAAGGTGGTCGCCGGCGCCTCGACCCGGATGGTGGTGATCGCCACCGCGGACAAGCTGGTCGAGCACCTGGGGCGGGGCCCGCTGCCGGTGGAGGTGCTGCCGCTGCTCTGGCGCCGGACCGCGGCCGGGGTGGAGGCGCTGGGGCTGCGGCCGCAGCGGCGGATGGACGCGTCGGCCGCCTTCGTCTCCGACAACGGCAACTTCATCCTCGACTGCCGCTTCGACCCGCCGCGTGACCTGGCCGCGCTGGCGGCGGCGCTGGAGGCGATCCCCGGGGTGATGGGCCACGGCCTGTTCTTGGGGATGGCCGCCCTGGCGCTGGTTGCCGGCGCCGACGGGGTTCGGGAGATCAGCCCGGCCTGACCTTGGTGGGTCAGCCCGAGGATCGGGCGGCCTTCGGCTTCAGTCCGCCTTGGGCCTCCGGCGCCGCGCCGGAGCCGCCGCCCGGCCGTTCCCGGAGGCCGGTGCCGCGCCGACCGCCGCGTTCCGCTCGGCGGTCTCCCGGAGCGACTTGAGGATCCCGCCGACCTGCATCATCCGGTACACGCTGCCCGGGCTGACGGCGCGGATCAGCGGCGTGGCCCGGGCCAACCTGGGCGTCACCAGCACCCGGCCGCGGTTGTGCCTGATGGCGCTGACCACGGCGTCGGCCACCTCCTGCGGCGACGACGTCCCGGCCATGCCCGCGTCCTCGCCGCCGGAAACGTAGCGGGTGAACATCCCGGCCTCGCGGATGAACCCGGGGCAGACCGCCGAAACCCCCACGCCGGTGCCGGCCAGCTCGTAGCGCAGCGACTCGCTGAACCCCACCACCGCGTGCTTGGACGTCGAGTAGACGGTGTTGTAGGGCACCGGCGAGAGCCCGGCCAGCGAGGCGATGTTGACCACCTGCCCCGACCGCCGGGCCAGCATCGCCGGCAGGGCCAGCTGGGTCAGCCGCATCAGCGCCATGACGTTGAGATCGATCAGCGCCTCGATCCGCTCCCAGGCCATCTCGGTGAACGCCTCCGGCGCCTCCAGCCCGGCGTTGTTGACCAGCACGTCGACCGCCCCGAAGCGCTCCTCGGCCCGCCGCAGCAGCTCCCGCCGGTCCTCGTCCCTGGTCACGTCGGCGGCCACCGCCAGCGAGAGCCGCCCGCTGCGGTCGATCCGCGCCCGCACCTCCTCCAGCTCCCCGGCCGACCGGGCGGCGAGCACCACCCGCATCCCGCGGTCGAAGAGCGCCTGGGCCATGTACGGCCCGATCCCCCTCGACGCGCCGGTGATGACCGCCGTCCGGCCGCCGACATCCTTCATCGCTCGGCCATTGTAGGCGCAGCGGTCCGCTCCCCGGGCACTGAGATTGGGCAAGGAGGGACTCGAACCCTCACCCCTTGCGGGACAGCTTTTTAAGAGCCGCGTGTCTACCGTTTCACCACTTGCCCGCCGCGATGTTATCCCGCCTCAGCCGGTAGATTCGGACGCGATGGCGATCCGCGCGGTGGTGTTCGACTTCGACGGGCTGATCCTGGAGACCGAGGTGGCGATCTTGACCGCCTGGCGGGAGGTGTACGCCGAGCACGGGCTGACGCTGCCGCTGGAGCTCTGGGTGGAGACCCTGGGGACCGCCGAGCACTGGTTCGACCCGCTGACCCACCTGGCCGAGGCGGGGGTGCAGCTGGACCGCGAGGAGCTGGACGCCAGGCGCCGGCGGCGGCACGTGGAGATCCTGGCCGGGGAGTCGCCGCTGCCGGGGGTGATGGACTACCTCGACGCCGCCCCGGGGCTGGGGCTGCGGCTGGGGGTGGCTTCGAGCTCCACCCACCGCTGGGTCGACGGGCACCTGGAGCGGCTGGGCATCAGGGAGCGCTTCGCCAGCGTCCGCTGCCGCGAGGACGTGGCGCGGACCAAGCCCGATCCGGCGCTGTACCTGGCGGCGGCCGCCGACCTCGGGGTGGCGCCCGCCGAGGCCATCGCCATCGAGGACGCGCCCAACGGGGTCAGGGCCGCCAAGTCCGCCGGGATGTTCTGCGTCGCGGTGCCCAGCGTGCTGACCGGGGACCTCGACCTGGGCCAGGCCGACCTCCGCCTGGGCTCGCTGGCGGAGCTGCCACTGGCGGACCTGGTCAGGCTGGCGGCATCACCCCGTGGGCCCGCATCCAGTCGAGGATCAGGCCCAGGCGGATGACCCGGGAGCGGGGATGGCCGCTGCGCGAGAGGTCGTGGGACTGGCCCTCGAAGCGCACCAGCTCGACCTCCCGGCCGAGGTACTTGAGGGCCGCGAAGACCTGCTCCGACTCGGAGATCGGGCAGCGCAGGTCGCGGTCGGAGTGGAGCAGCAGGAGCGGGGTGCGCATCTCGGTGACGTAGGTCACCGGGGACCGCTCGGCGAGCTTGGCACCGTCGCCCCAAGGGGTGCCACCGGCACCGTCGACGATCTCCCAGCCGAAGTCACTGGTGCCGAAGGTGGTGGCGAAGTTGCTGACGCTGCGCATCGCCACGGCGGCCCTGAAGCGGTCGCTGTGGCCGATCATCCAGAGGGTCATGTAGCCCCCGTAGCTGCCACCGGCGACGCCCAGGCGGGCGGCGTCCAGGCCCTGCTGGGCGATCGCCGTGTCGAGCAGGAGGGTGAGGTCGGCATGGTCGCCGCCGCCCCAGTCGCCCATCACCGCGCCGGAGAACTCGCGGCCGTAGCCGCAGCTGCCCCGGGGGTTGCCGTAGACCACCGCCACCCCGGCGCCGGCGAGGAGCTGGAACTCCAGCATGAAGCCCCAGCCGTACATCGCCTGGGGACCGCCGTGGATCTCCAGCACCGCCGGCAGCGGCCCCGGTGGGGCGGGATCGGGGCGCAGCACCCATCCCTGCAGCTCGGCACCGTCGGCGGCCCGGCAGGAGAATTCCGCCGGCTGGAGCGGCGGGGCCTCGGCGAAGAGGGCGTGGTTGAGGCTGGTCAGGCGGCGCTCCCAGCCGCCGGCGAGGTCGATCAGGGCCACGTCGCCGGGCGTGGCCGGGTCGGACATCGCGATCGCCAGCCGCTGGCCGTCGCCGGCGGCGCTGACGCCGAAGAGCACCCGCCGCCCCTCGGTGACCTGGCGCCGCGCGCCGCCGTCCGCCGCCAGCGCCCAGAGGTGGGTCTCGCCCGCGGCACTGGCCAGGGCCAGCACCTCCCGGCCGTCGACCGACCAGAAGACGTCGTCGGCGCCGTGACCGGCACGCTGGTCGTCGATCGTGGCGTTGTGGCAGGTTGGGATGAAGTCGCCCGTCAGCAGCAGCGAGTCGCCGCCCCCGCTCGGCGCCACCCGGACGTCGGTGAAACCGGAGTGCTCCCGCCGGCGCACCGCCCGCCAGGCCAGCCGGGCGCCGTCGGGCGACCAGGCCGCCCGCTCGCAGCCGTCGTCCTCGTCGCTGATCCGGGTGACCGCGCCGCCGGCGACGTCGAGGACCCACACCGCCGCCGCCGGCCAGCTCCAGCGGGCGGCGCTGCGGTCGGAGGTGAAGGCGATCCGCGACCCGTCCGGCGACCAGCTGGGGTGGGTGTCGTCCCAGTCGCCGTCGGTCAGCTGGGTGGCCTCGCCGCCGGCGGCGTCGACCAGGAAGAGGTGCCGGCGGCGGTCGTAGATCCAGCCCTCGCCGTCGACCCGGTACCAGAGCCGGTCGAGGCGGCGCACCGACGGCACCCGCAGCTCGTCGGGGCCGGGACGCTCGGATTCCGGGTCGTCGCCCTCGCCCACGGCGGCCACCACCACCAGGCGGCGGCCGTCGGGCGCCCAGACGGGATCGCCGCAGCCGTTGCGCAGCCGGGTCAGCTGGCGCGCCTCGCCCCCCTCCGACGGGATCACCCAGAGCTGCGGCCGGCCCACGCCGGCGGCCTGCTCGGCCTCGGTCAGCGGCTTGACCCCGGGTTCGGGCCGGCGCACGAAGGCCAGCCAGCGGCCGTCCGGCGACCAGCGCGGGCCGGCGTCGTCGGGCCCGGTCAGGGTCCGCTCCTCGCCGGTCTCGTCGAGCACCCGGATGCTGAGCCGGTAGCGGTAGCGCTCGGCGTCGACCTCGACCAGCACGTAGGCCACCTGCCGGCCGTCGGGCGAGATGCGGGGGTCCTCGGCGAGCCGAATGCGGTGGAAGTCGTCCGGCCGCAGAGGGCGTGTCACGATGCCGTAGGTTACTTCCAACGCGTATGCAAAGTCACCTCCCGCCGGGCATGAGGCTAAGGTGATAGCGCAGCTATAATGTTCGCCGTGCAAGGGCGGGCGCTGCTGCGAAAGGCGACGGCTTCGCTGCCGGCCCGCCTGGGCCGGCGCTTCAGCGCCGACCGCTGTCCCGACCTGGCGGTGCTGATCGGCTGGAACCTGATGTTCGCCTCGCTGCCCCTGGTCGTGGTGATCGCGGCGATCATCGGCCTGGTCGTGGGCCTCGACCCCACCGGTACCAGCGGCCAGCACGCCGGCGCCGGGGCCCGGGTCCAGGCCACCATCCTGCAGCTGCTGCCCGGCGCCCACCCCGACGACCTGGCCCCGCTGGCGCAGGCCAGCGGCCTCTACCTGGCGGTCGGGTTCCTGGGCCTGCTCTGGACCAGCGCCGGCCTCTTCGGCGCGATGGAGAGCGCCTTCAGCGTGGTCTACCGCACCCCGCGCCGGCCCTTCGTGCGCCAGAAGCTGGTCTCCTTCGCGATGATCCTGCTCTTCGCCCCGCTGACCGGGCTGATCGTCGGCAGCGCCACCATCCTGCCCGGGCTGAGCAACCTCCTGAGCCTCCCGACGGCGCTCCGCTCGGGCTTCTCGCTGGCGCTCCAGGCGGCCTTCGGAGTGCTCGCCGGAACGCTGCTCTACACCGTCATCTACTACGTCGTCCCGACCCGGCGCCAGAGCCTGCGCCACGTCTGGCGGGGGGCGCTGGCGGCGGGGGTGGCGCTGGAGGCGCTGACCCTGGCCTTCCCCTTCTACGTCGCCCTCAACAAGAACTTCGACCGGTTCGGGAGCAGCTTCGCCTTCGTCTTCCTGCTCCTGACCTTCTTCTACTTCCTGGGCATGGTGACGATGCTGGGGGCCGAGCTCAACGCCCTGCTCGACCCCGAGGACGCCGCCAGGAGCGGCCGCCGGGACTAGCTCTCGCCGGAGGGCCGGCGGGGCCGGGGGCGGATGGTGTATTCCCGTGGCGCCCTGGCCCGCGAGGGCTGGACGCGCGGCCCCTCCCCCTCCTGCTTGGGGAAGTGGGGCGGCCAGGGGGCGTCGCCCAAGCCGCCGGCGGCGTCGCGGGCGGCCAGGTCGAGAAGCGCCTCCAGGCTGCCGGGCACGTCGTCGATGGTGGCGTCGGGGTCGCCGCGCTCCTGGAAGCGGCGGGGCACGGTCAGCACGGTGAGGTCGGCGGCCTCGACGTCGGGCACCTCGGCCCAGGTCAGGGGGCAGGACACCCGCCCGTCGGGGCGCGGGCGGACCGAGTAGGCCGAGGCCACGGTGCGGTCGCGGGCGTTCTGGTTGTAGTCGACGAAGACCCCCACCCGCTGCTCCTTCCACCAGGCGGTGGTGGCCAGGCCCGGCGCCCGCCGCTCGACCTCCCGGCCCAAGGCCAGCGCCGCCCGCCGGACCTCGGTGAAGGACCAGCGCGGCTGGATCCGCACGAAGACGTGGATCCCGCGCGAGCCGGAGGTCTTGGGGTAGCCGCGCAGGCCGTGGTCGGTCAGCACCTGGTTGGCCACCAGGGCCGTCCGCCGGACGTCGTCCCAGGTCGCCTCGGGGGTGGGGTCGAGGTCGACCCGCAGCTCGTCGGGGTGGTCGACGTCGCCGGCCCGCACCGGCCAGGGGTTGAGGTCGAGGCAGCCGAGGTTGACGGCCCAGATCACGTGCGCCGGGTCGGCGGGCGCCAGCTCCTCGGCGGAGCGGCCACTGGGGAAGTGCACGGTGACCGTCTCCAGCCAGCCCGGCCGCCCCGGCGGGACGCGCTTCTGGAAGAAGAACTCACCGGCGGCCCCGTTGGGGAAGCGCTTGAGCACCGTCGGCCGCCGGTGGACGCCGCGCAGCGCCCCCGGCATCACGTCCAGGTAGTAGCGCACCAGGTCGAGCTTGGTGAAGCCGATCTCCGGGAAGAAGACCTTGGCCGGGTTGGTGACGGTGACCTGCCGGCCGTCCCCGAAGTCGATCGTCTCGCCTGCGTCGGCCATCGCGGGGCTACGATACCAGCGCCGTGCCGCTGCCAAAGCCTCCGATCGCCCCGATGCTGGCCAAGCTCCAGCCCGACATCCCGCGCGGGCCGGGCTGGGTCTACGAGCCCAAGTGGGACGGGTTCCGGGCGATCGTCTTCCGCGGCCCCGGCGGGGTGACCATCGCCAGCCGCGACGGCAAGCCCCTGGAGCGCTACTTCCCCGAGGTGGTGGCGGCGATCGAGGCGGCGGTGCCCGGCCCGGCGGTGATCGACGGCGAGATCATCATCGCCGGCGCGCAGGGCCTGGACTTCGACGCCCTGCTCCAGCGCATCCACCCCGCGGTCTCGCGGATCAACCGGCTGGCGGTCGAGACCCCGGCGCGGCTGGTGGCCTTCGACCTGATCGGGGCGGGGGACGACGACCTCGGCGCGGTCCCCTTCGCCGAGCGCCGCCGCCGCTTGGCCGGCCTCCTCCTCCCCCACCCCGGTGTCTCCCTCACCCCCCAGACCGCCGACCCCGAGGAGGCCGCCGGCTGGTTCGTCCGCTACGAGGGCGCCGGCTGCGACGGGATCATCGCCAAGACCGACGACCTTCCCTACGTCCCGGGCGAGCGGGTGATGGTCAAGGTCAAGCACCGGCGGACGGCGGAGTGTGTGGTCGGCGGCTACCGGGTGGCGTCCAAGGGCGGCGGCGTGGGGTCGCTGCTGCTCGGCCTCTACCGTGATGACGGCCTGCTCCACTACGTCGGGCACACGTCGTCCTTCAACGCCGCCGAGAAGGTCGCGGTGCAGGAGAAGCTGAGGCCCCTGGAGGGCGGGGTCAGCTTCGGCCAGGGCCGCACCCCGGGCGGTCCCAGCCGCTGGTCGCAGGGCCGCGAGACGGACTGGGTGGGGGTCGCCGGGGAGCTGGTCTGCGAGGTCTCCTTCGACTATCTCCAGGGCGAGCGCTTCCGGCACGCGGCGCGCTTCCTGCGCTGGCGTCCCGACCGGGAGCCGGCGACCTGCACCTGGGACCAGCTGGTGCCGCCCAACCCGTTCTCCTTGGAGGCCATCCTGGCCGGCTGACCCACCTCAGCCGACCTGGCTCAGGATCCAGCCGTACTCGCCGCCCGTGACGTGGCTCCCGCAGGCGGCGCAGGCGCCGTCGTCCCTCACCTCCAGGCCCGCCCCGCAGGCCGGGCAGACCCCGGACTCGGGGTCGCGGTAGGGGTCGGTCCTGACCCCGGCGGCACGGACGAAGGTCAGCGTCGCCACCCACGGCCTGATGATGTCGTCGCCCCCGACCAGGCCGCCGGTCGCGAGGTCGACGACGTGCAGCGCGGAGCGCGCGTGGACCTCGAAGACCAACCGATGGGCCTCCCCGTCGGCCGCCGCCCCGGCCACCTCGACCGAGTCGATGTCCAGGTAGGCGGGCACCTCGTGGCGGCCCGCCTGGCGCGCGGCGGCGGCCAGCGCCACCTCGCGGGCGTACTGCTCGTCGCCGACGAAGGGTCGGGCCAGGCCGGGGTCCAGCCGGACCCGCGACTGGTCGAGGTCCAGGAAGGCCTGGCGGGCGATCGGGACCACGTCGCCGACCTTGAACGCCGGGTCGGCGGCGGCGATCGCCGCCAGGGCCGCGCTGGCGCCGGCCTGGACCGGCACGCCGACATCGGGCGGCCCGGCCTCGGCCGCCGCCGCGGCGATCGCGGTGCGCATCGCGTCCTGGCTGATGGCCAGCTGCTGGCCGGCGCTGAAGGGGTCGTCGACCGCCTCGGCCATGCCGTCGACCAGCCAGTCGCTCTTGGCCCCGGGCACCACCGCCCGGCAGTAGGCGCAGAGGCCCTCGGCGTCGACCCGCAGGGGCGCCCCGCAGGCCGGGCAGCGGGGGTTGGCGGCCGCCGCCAGGACCGCCGGGTCGCTGCTCCGGACCAGGCGCCAGTCCTCCACCCACTGGTCGCCGCCGCGCGAGCCGGAGAGCAGCCGGCCGCCGGCGTCGACGGTGTAGCGGGCGCCGGCCAGGGTCAGGCGCAGCAGGGCCCGGTGCATCCCGCCGCTCTCGTCCCAGCCGAGCAGGTTGACGGCGCTGACGATCAGGCCATCGTAGCGCTGGCTGGCGCCGTCCAGGCCCATCGCGCCGACGCGCTGGCGGAGCTGCTCCCAGCAGGTGTCGGTCATCACCTGGCGGGCCGGGTCGGGGCGCTGCTCGACGGCGGCGCGGGCCACCTTCAGGTAGGCGTCGCGGGCCACCGCGGCGAGCGCCGCCGGGTCGAAGGGCGGCGGCCCTGACCGCATCAGAAGATCTCGGGACACCAGGCGGGGACCGGCCAGGCCAGCAGGTCGTGGAGCCGGAGCGCGTCACCGGCGCGCCGCTCGGCGAGGCGGCCGGCGGCCAGCAGCCGGAGCGGCGAGACGCTGCCCAGGTAGAGCGCCGAGAGGCCCTCGATCGAGGTGCTGACGTCGGGCTCGGCGTCGACCCGGCGGCAGGCGCCGCCGCCGCCGGCGACCTCCAGCTCGTAGACCCCGGCGACCTCCGGGCGGAAGGCGTCCTCGACCCCGATCCGGATGGCGCCGGCGCCCCGGTAGCGGCGGCCGGCCAGCGCCCCGGGCACGTCGAGGAGGCGCAGCCAGAGCTCCTCGCCGTCGCCGACGCGGAGGCGGCGGGGGTCGGCCAGCACCAGCTGCAGCGGCTCGTCCAGGGGCCGGATGTTGGCCTCGACCTTGGTCACCAGGTCGATGGCCAGCAGGTAACCCCAGACCCCGGCCACCGCGTCGGGGTCGGCCGCGATCAGCTCGACGACCCGGACCCGGTTGGCCGGGAAGGGGTCGGCCCAGTCGCCGTGGACGCGGAAGATGGCGTAGCCGGCCAGCTCGCCGTCGCGCTCGTAGAGCACGTGGCGCCGCTTGCTCCAGCCCCCGGCGTGGCCCAGCGCCGAGTCGTGGAGGCGGCGTTCCCACCAGACCTCGGAGCGGGCCAGGGTGCCGGGACGGTCGGCGGTGCAGCGGTCGTACAGCGCCGGCAGGAGCCCGGCGGCGGTCCCGGCGTCGACCAGGCGGCAGGTCCCCCGCGGCGCCGGGGCGGTCAGCCGGGCGTGGCCGGTCTCGATCTCCAGGTTGGACATGTAGGCCGCCGCGCCGAAACCGTAGCGGCCGTAGATCACGCTCTCGGCGGCCCACAGCGCGGCCATCGGCTCCTCCCGCTCCCGGGCCTGGTCGAGCATCCGCGCCATCATCGCGGTGAGGACGCCGCGGCGCCGGTGCGTCGAGCGCACCGTGACCCAGGTCACGCCGGCCGTCGGCAGGCTGCCGCCGGGGACGCGCAGACCGAGCGAGTAGATGCCGGCGGTGGCCACCAGCTGGGGGCCGTCGAAGACCCCCACGCTGCGGTCCAGCTCCGCCGTGCGGCGGGCGAACTCGACGTGCTCGGGCTCGGCTTCCTCGACGAAGACCTCCTCCATGAGGGCATGGAAGGCCGGCCATTCCTCGGCCGTGACGTTGCGCATCTGGTAATCCATGGCCCCCAATCCTGCCATGCGCGGGGGCCGGCGACGCCGATTCGCGGCGGACTCCCGGCCCGGCTCCCTTTCTATACTTCGGGCCGTGATGGGTCCTCGCCGCCGCGCCACCGGCCTGCTGCTCGTGGCGGTGCTGGCGGCCTGCGGGCGGACCGGCCTGGGCTCGGCCCCGCCCGACCTGGTGGTGGGCGCGGTGCTCCCGCTCGGCGGCAGCCAGGCCCCCCTGGCCCGCGAGGAGCTCAACGGCATCCGCATCGCCATCGACCACGCCAACGCGCTGGGCGGCGTGCAGGGCCGCCAGGTCCGCCTGGTGACCCGCGACGCCCAGACCCGCGAGGCCGCCGCCGCCGCCGCCCACTGGATGCGCGCCCGGGGCGCGACGGTGGTGATCGGGAGCTATTCCAGCGACCTCTCGCTGCCGGCGGCCACCGCCGCGGCCAGCGAGGGCTTGGTCTACTGGGAGAGCGGCGCGGTCGCCGACCAGCTCACCGGGCAGGGGCTGCCGATGGTCTTCCGGGTCGGCGCCGCGGGGTCCAACCTGGGCCACCGCTCGGTGGCCTTCGCGGCCGAGCAGCTGGCGCCCCGGCTGGGGCTGCCCCTGTCCAGGGTCCGGCTGGCGGTGGTCAGGGTCCGGGAGGCCTACGGCGACTCGGTGGCCGACGCGGCCCTGGCCGAGGCCGCCTCCCAGGGCCTCGACATCGTCGGCGACTTCGCCTACGACGTCCGCGAGCGCGGCTTCGGCCAGGTGCTGGACCAGGTCGCCGCCAGCCGTCCCGACATCCTGGTGCTGGTGTCCCACGTCCCCGATGGGGTCGCCTTCCGCGAGGCCATGCTGGCGCGCGGACTCCGGGTCGGCGCCCTCATCGGCAGCACCATGGCCGAGTGCGGCCCCGAGTTCGGGGCCCTGCTGGGCGCCGACGCGGTCGGGGTCTTCGCCTCCGACCGCCCCACCCGGGGCTTCAACCCCGCCGCGCTCTCGCGGGCCGGACGGGCCGCCTACGACCTGCTCGCCAGCGCCTACCGCGCGCGCTTCCACCGCGAGGCCGGCGAGGAGGCGATCTCCGGCTTCTCGGCCGCCTGGGCGCTGTTCGAGGACGTGCTGCCCGCAGCCCTGACCCTGGACCCCGCCGGCATCGCCAACGCCGCCCGGAGAACCAAGCTGGCCGACGGCGACCTCCCCAACGGCGGCGGCCTGGACTTCTCGACCGATCCCGCGCGGCTGGGCCAGAACCTGCGCGCCGCCAGCGTCGTCTGGCAGTGGCAGGGGGTGCGCCAGAGCGTCACCGTCTGGCCCCCGGTCTTCGCCACCGGGCAGGTCGAGATGGTGCCGCTGCCGCGCTGACCCCTCAGCCGTGACCGGCCGGCCGACCGGTTCATCCCTGCCCGGCGTGGCGATCGCCGCCGGGGGGTTGCTGGCGCTCGCGGTGGTCCGGGCCAGGCTCCAGGCGGGAGGCGTGCCGGCGGTGCCCCTGAGCGCGGGATACGGGTTGGCGATCCTGGCGCTGGCGGGGCTGGCGGCATCGCGGACGACGGCCGTGCCCCGGCGGCGGGCGAGCGGCTCGCAGCCCATCCCGGCGGAGACGGCGCCCACCGCCGCCCCGGGCGGGCGCACCCCGGTGACTCCGGGCGCCGTCCTGCGGGCACCGGTGGGCGAGCTCTGGCGTACTCCCACCCGCGTCCCCGACCGGCGCGAGCGCGACGCCCTGCTCCTCGGCGTGCTCCTCGGCCTGGCCCTGCTGCTCCCCGGCGCGCTGCTGCTGCTGTCCGGCGCGATCCCGCGCGGCGCCGGCCTGGCCGCCGCCTTCCCCGGCTGGGCGGGCGCGGTGCTGGTCGTCGCCACCGCCGAGGAGGTCCTGATCCGCGGCGTCCTCCAGCCCCGGCTGGCCACCACCGCCGGCGCGGAGAGCGCCATCGTGGCCTGTGCCCTGCTCTTCGCCGCGATCCACGTCCCCCTGTACGGCGTCCAGGCGCTGCCCCTGGACCTCGGCGCCGGGCTGCTGATCGGCTGGCTGCGCCAGCGCACCGGCAGCGTCGCGGCCTGCGCCGCGGCCCACCTCGTCGCCGACCTCGGCGGCTGGTTCCTGCCGTGACCGGCGCCGCCCGCCTCGGCCTGGCCGGCCTGGCCCTGGTCGCCCTGGCCCGCCTGGCCCTGCCCGGCGCGCCCCCGATCTACGACAGCGCCCCCATCCCGGCCCCGCCCTACAACTACGCCAGCCCTCCGCCCGACCTGAGGTCCAGCAACAAGGCGCCGGCCAGCGGCAGCAAGACCTTCAGGCTGGTCGGCGGCGGCAACCAGGTGGGCACCGCCGAGACCGCCGACCAGCAGATGGTCGTCTACTTCAACGAGGGCATCCTCACCTCCCCCGGCGCCACCACCATCGTGGTCAAGATCGAGCCCGCCACCGACCCCCCGCCCCCGCCGGCGCCGAGCGCCATGGTCGGCAACGACTACCGGATCACCGCGCTGGGCGAGCCGGGCGACCTGCCGGTCACGCTCAAGGGCAGCGCCCAGGTGCTGCTGCAGGTGCCGCCGGTGAACTTCAGCAGCGTCCGCATCTACTACGACAGCGCCTGGCACTCCCTGGCCATGACCGTCGAACCCCCCCGGGTCAACGTCGCCCTCGACCACCTCGGCGACCTCGCCGCCTTCGAGGACCCGACCGCCCCCTACCAGCACAGCGGCACGCCGGTCAACTGGCTGGCGATCGTGGACAGCGTGGTCATCGCCGCCGCCCTGCTGGTGATCGTCGTCGCCGTCGTGCGGCGGCGCCGCGCGGCGAAGAGCAGGGACTCCTGACTCGCGCCATCGCTGTGGTTGGGGTGGAGGCGACTCCGGGAATCGAACCCGGGATCGGGGATTTGCAGTCCCCTGCCTTACCACTTGGCTAAGTCGCCGCCGGGGGGATTCTACCGACCCCCACAGGGCGCCCGGCGGGCGGGTCCCGATATGATCAGGAGGTGACCGCTCAGCCTTCGGGCCGCCGCACGGTGCGCGGCCACGACGCCATCCGCGCCGCCGCCTGGCAGAGCGCGGCCGCCGGCGGGGACGCCGCCGCGGCCGGCATGCCGCCGCTGACCGCGACCGCCGGCAGCG
>DASZGP010000301.1:0-6366 GCA_035938695.1 Candidatus Dormiibacterota bacterium
GACGCCGACGCCGAGGCTGCGATGTTCGGCCGCACCGCCGAGATCCTGGAGGGGCTGGGCTTCGATCCCCAGGCCGCCTACCGGGCCGGGCAGCACTGAAGTTGGGCTTCCTCAAGCGTCCCCGGGCCCCCGAGGGCGAGGTTGGCCAGGTCATCGTCGGACTCGGCAACCCCGGTCCCGAGTACCGGGACACCCGCCACAACCTTGGCTTCATGGTGGTCGACGAGCTGGCGCGCCGGCTCGGCACCCGGATCACGGTCAACCAGGACAAGGCGCTGGTCGGCCTCTCCCGGCACCCCGGCGAGCCCGACCGGCGGGTGCTGCTGGCCAAGCCCCAGACGTACATGAACCTGAGCGGCCGCGCGGCCGCGGCGATCGTCCGGCGGCACCGGCTGAAGCCCACCGAGGTCTGGGCGGTCTACGACGAGATGGACATCGCCTTCGGCCGGCTGCGCATCCGGCTGGGGGGCAGCGCGGGGGGGCACAACGGGGTGGCGTCGCTGATCCAGGACCTCGGCACCAAGGACTTCCCGCGCTTCCGCGCCGGGGTCGGGCGGCCCTCCAGCGGCGACCCCGTCGACTACCTGCTGCAGCCCTTCGACCGCGACCAGCGCGAGCGCGTCCCGGAGCTGGTCGACCTGGCCGCCGGCGCGCTCGAGGTGGCGCTGCGCGAGGGGCTGGAGACGAGCATGAACCGCTTCAACGCGCGGAGCATCTGAGCCCGATGCCGGAGCGCGGCCCGGTGAGCCTGCGGGCGGCCTTCGCCGCCGAGCCGCCGCTGCGGGCGGCCTTCGACCGGCTCCGGGCGATCCCGCCCGGCGGCGGTGACCAGGCCGCGGCGGCGGGCGGCGCCGGCGGCCGCCCGACCGGCGGCATCGTCCGGGTCACCGGGGCTCCCGCCGGCAGCTGGGGCTTCCTGGCCCAGGCCCTGCTGGACGCGCTGGAGCGGCCGCTGCTGGTGGTCAGCGCCGACGCCGAGGCGGTGGCCGACGAGGTCAACCTCCTCGACGGCGTGCCCCCCCCGCTGGCCTACCCGGCGGCCGACGTCCTGCCGATGGACCGCGAGCCACCCTCGGACGAGGTCGTCGGCGCCCGCCTGGAGGCCCAGGCCGAGATCCTCACCGCCGCCAGCCCCCGGCTGGTGGTCGCCTCGCCGGCCGCCCTGATGCGGGTGACGCCGCCCCCGGACGCCTTCCGCGACGGGGTGCGGCGGGTGCGCCGGGGCCAGCGGCTGAGCCAGGCGGAGCTGGTCGCCTGGCTGGTCGCCTGGGGTTACCGGCGCGAAGCCCAGCTCGACGGCCGGGGCCAGTTCGCGGTCCGCGGGGGCATCGTCGACGTCTTCCCGCCGTCGGCCCCGGGGCCGCTGCGGATCGAGCTGTTCGGCGACGAGGTGGAGTCGATCCGCGGCTTCGACGTCGCCTCCCAGGCCTCGATCGCCCGCCGCGAGGAGGCCCTGCTGCTGCCGGCGCGGGAGTTCCCGCACCGCGCCGAGGACGCGCCCCAGGCGCTGGCCCGGCTGGCCGCGCTGGACCTCTCGAAGTGCCTGCCGGAGGTCGCCGAGTCCTGGCGGGAGGACATCGCCCGGCTCGGCGAGGCCGGCTACTTCAGCGGCATCGAGTCGCTCTATCCGTACCTGGCCGCCAGCCCGTCGTCGCTGCTGGACTACTTCGCCGAGCCGCCGCTGGTCCTGCTGCTGGAGCCCGAGCGGGTCCGCAACCAGGCCGACCGCCACCTGGCCTACGTCGAGGAGCTGCTCCGCAGCGAGGGCGAGCACGGCGAGATGCCGCTCGGGCTGAGCTCGGGACTGGTGCCCTGGGCGGCGCTCCTGGCCAGGTTCGGGCCGACCTTGGAGGTGGAGCGCGTCGGCACCGAGGGCAGCCTCGACCTCGGCTGGCCCCAGCCGCCCAGCGGCGCCGGCCGGATCGAGGAGGTCGCCGCCGACCTTCGCCACCGCCTCGGCGCCGGCCAGCGGGTGCTGCTGGCCAGCCAGCAGGAGCGGCGCGCGATCCACCTGCTGGAGGCCGAGCGGCTGCCGGCCTCGGAGCTGGAGGAGCTGGACTTCGGCGCCACCGCGCTCGGCGCCGGCGTCGCCTCGGTGGTCGACGGCTCCCTCCGCGGCGGTTTCACCCTCCCCGCCAGCGACCTCACGGTGCTCACCGACCTGGAGCTGTTCGGGGTCCCCGCCGCCCCCTCCAGGCGCCGCCGCCGGGGCGGCCAGGGGGGCGCCACCGACGCGGCGGCGGCCTTCCGGCTGGAGGTCGCCCCCGGCTCCCTGGTGGTCCACCAGGATCACGGCATCGGCATCTTCCAGGGCCTCCGTTCGATCGACGACGGCGGCATGGAGCGCGAGTACATCCACATCGAGTACGCCGGCGGGGACCGGGTCTTCGTCCCCGTCGAGCACATGGACCGGATCCAGCTGTATATCGGCGGTGGAGTCGGAGAGGGGACCGACGCGCCGCGCCTGAGCAAGCTGGGCACCGGGGACTGGGACCGCACCAAGCGCCGGGTCCGCAAGGCGGTCGAGGAGATGGCCGAGGAGCTGATCTTGATCTACGCCAGGCGAGAGGTCGCCGACGGCTACGCCTTCAGCCCCGACGGCCCCTGGCAGGCCGAGCTGGAGGCCAGCTTCCCCTACCAGGAGACGCCCGACCAGCTTCGCGCCGTGGAGGAGATCAAGGCCGACATGGAGGCGCCCCGGGCGATGGACCGGCTGCTGGTCGGCGACGTCGGCTTCGGCAAGACCGAGGTGGCCCTGCGCGCTGCCTTCAAGGCCGCCGTCGACGGCAAGCAGGTGGCCATCCTGGTGCCCACCACGGTGCTGGCCAACCAGCACTGGCTGACGTTCCGCGAGCGGCTCCAGCGCTATCCGATCCGGGTCGAGATGCTCTCCCGCTTCGTCGACGACGAGGCGGCGGCCCAGATCCGCGCCGGGATCGCGGCCGGCACCGTGGACATCGTCATCGGCACCCACCGGCTGCTCTCGGGACAGGTCCGCTTCAAGGACCTGGGGCTGCTGGTGATCGACGAGGAGCAGCGCTTCGGGGTGGCCCAGAAGGAGCGGCTCAAGAAGCTGCGGGCGACCCTCGACGTGCTTTCGATGTCGGCCACCCCGATCCCCCGCACCCTGCACATGTCGCTCGGCGGCATCCGCGACCTCTCGGTGCTGGCGACCCCGCCCGAGGAGCGCCAGCCGGTGCGGACCTTCGTCACGGCGGATGCGGACAACCTGATCCGCGAGGTGGTCCTGCGCGAGCTGGACCGGGGCGGCCAGACCTTCTTCGTCCACAACCGGGTCAGGGGCATCCAGGCCGCCGCCGACCGGGTCCGCCGCCTGGTGCCGGAGGCCCGGGTGGTGGTGGCCCACGGCCAGATGGACGAGCATCAGCTCCACCAGGTCATGCTCCACTTCATCCAGCACGAGTACGACGTGCTGGTCTGCACCACGATCATCGAGTCGGGCATCGACATCCCGGCGGCCAACCTGATCCTGGTCCAGGATTCCGACCGATTCGGCCTGGCCGACCTCTACCAGCTCCGTGGCCGGGTCGGCCGCTCCGGCGCCCGGGCCTACGCCTACTTCCTCTACGACCCCGCCCGCTCGGTGACCGAGAACGCCGACAAGCGTCTCGACGTCATCGGCGAGTACCAGGAGCTGGGCGCGGGATTCAAGCTGGCCCTCAAGGACCTCGAGATCCGCGGCGCCGGCAACCTGCTGGGGGCGGAGCAGAGCGGCGAGATCGCGGCGGTCGGCTTCGAGATGTACAACCAGATGCTGCGCGACGCGGTCGGCCGGCTGCGCGGCGGGGAGGGGGCGCCGGTCGAGGAGCCGCCGCCGGCGGTGGCGCCGCTGGAGCTGCCGCTGGACCACTACCTGCCCCGGGGCTACGTCCCCGACGAGAAGGTGCGGATGCAGGTCTACGCCGAGCTGGCGGCGGCCACCACCGAGGCCCAGCTGGGGGTCCTGGGGCGGCGCCTCAAGGACCGCTTCGGCGCCGTTCCGGGGCCGGTCGAGAACCTGCTCTACTCGCTGCGGGTCAAGATCCTGGCCCAGGCCGCCGGGGCCCAGGCCGTGACCCTCGACGGCGACCACATCGTGGTCCGCTTCCCCGACGCCCGCGCCGGCGACCTGGCGGCCGCCATCCCCAGCCACCGCCTGGCCGAGGTCAGGCGCAACAAGCTGCGCTTCGCCTGGCGCCGGGCCGGCGATTCCTGGCGCGAGGCGCTGGCCCAGCTGCTCGGCCAGCTCGGTCCCGAGCGCGCGGCCGCTTAGCATTGCCGGCGTGAGCCAGCCTTTCGTCGAGCGCCGCGCCGCCCCGCGCTGCTCCTTCTGCGGCAAGAGCGCCGACCAGGTCGCGTTACTGGTGCCGGCCGCCGCCGGCGGCGGCCGGGTCTGGATCTGCGACGGCTGCGTGGCCCTGGCCCAGCACGACATCGAGGACTCCCGGCCCCGGATCAGCGAGAAGATCAGGCCGACCGCCGCGGCCAACGTGGCCGCGCTGCGGGAGATGCTGGAGGTGATCGAGGCCCTGCGGGCCCCCGACGGCTGCCCCTGGGACCGCGAGCAGACCCACGCCTCGCTCCGCCCCTACCTCCTGGAGGAGACCTACGAGGCGCTGGAGGCGATCGAGTCCGGCAGCCCCGAGGACCTCGCCGAGGAGCTGGGCGACATCCTGCTCCAGGTCTTCATGCACCACGCCATCGCCCAGGAGGCGGGCGCCTGGAGCATCGCCGACGTGGCCCGCCATACCACCGCCAAGATGGTCAACCGCCACCCCCACGTCTTCGGCGACGTGGTGGTCGACGGCCCCGACGGGGTGATGGCCAACTGGGAGGGCCTCAAGGCCCGCGAGGAGCGCAAGCGCGGCCGGGTCTCGGCGCTGGAGGGAGCGCCCGCCAGCCTGCCGGCGCTGGCCTGGGCGCTCTCGCTGCAGAAGCGGGCGGCCCGGGTCGGCTTCGACTGGCCGGGGGTCGACGGGGTGCTGGACAAGGTCGCCGAGGAGGCCCGCGAGCTGGCCGCCGAGAGCAGCCGCGACCGCCAGGCGGAGGAGCTGGGCGACCTGCTCTTCACCCTGGTCAACCTGGCGCGCCGGCTCAAGGTCAACCCCGAGGATGCCCTGCGGGCCGCCTCCGGGCGCTTCCGGCAGCGCTTCGAGCGGATGGAGGAGGCCGCCCGGGCCGCCGGGACCGACGTCCGCGAGATGGCGGCGGCGGAGCTCGACCGGCTCTGGGAGGCGGCCAAGGCGGACCAGCCCGGCTGACCGGCGGCGCGGGCGCGACGGGCCCGATCTGGTTCGCGTATTGCCGCCGGGGGGCGATGGCTATATGATCACGGCGAGGCGGTGATTTCGCCGCCACAACAACACCTTTTACAACGCCTTTGCAACGTCGCCGCCAAACCAATGGTCCCGCCGGGCGCGGACCGCTGATCACACCGGGCCGCATCGGATTCGTCATGCTGTTGGCGTTTGCGGTCTGGGTGGGCTCGGGGTTCGCGTCGAAGCTCTACCTGGCCTACCGTCTCAACGCCGAGGTGAAGCAGCTCCAACGTGACAACCAGGGCATCAGCGACGCCAACCGAGGCTATGCCGAGCAGCTCCGCGGGCTCTCCGACCCCGCCGGCGAGGAGGAGGTCCTGCGCCAGCACAACTACAGCCAGCCCGGCGAGACGGTCTACGTCATCGTCAGGCCAAGTCCCTCTCCGAGCCCCTCGCCGCACCGCTGAGGTGGCTTCCCGGGCGGCCGCCTTTGCTATCCTCCTTGGGCGCGGTGGAGCAGTGGCAGCTCGTCGGGCTCATAACCCGAAGGTCGTCAGTTCGAATCTGACCCGCGCAACCAACCTCTCCCTCCGCGGCCTCGCGCTGCCTCTGCTCGTCGCCATGGCGGCGTGCGGCGAGGGCACCTACTCGGCCCCCAGCGGGCCCTTCGCCTCGCCCGGGCCGAGCGCCCCCGCGGCGGTCGCCGCCAGGGGCTGCGGGGCCGGCTCCACGCCCGGACCCGCCGACGTCCAGTTCGCCCAGACCGCGGTGATCCGCCAGGGCACCGAGCTGCGGCGGGTGGCCGACGACCTCAGCGGCGCGGTGCCCGGCGGCGACCTGGCCGGCGACACCCAGCTCGCGCTCCACGACGCCCAGGCGCTGCGCGACCTCTTCGCCGCCTCCAACCTCTGCGCGGCGGTGCGGGCGCCCCTGGCGGCCAAGGCGGCGACGCTGGCCGGCGCGGACACCGACCTGGTCGCGGCGGGACACTCCGGCGGCGACGTGACGGCGGCGCTGGCCAAGGCCCAGGCGGCCTACCAGGACCTGGTCGCGGCGCTCGGCCGCTGAGCCGAGAGGCGGCGGGGATGGTGGCGGAGGGTAGATTCGA
>DASZGP010000302.1:0-5267 GCA_035938695.1 Candidatus Dormiibacterota bacterium
CGCCGAGGACGTCGCGGAGTACGAAGCGATCTCCGGGATGCCGGCCGACGAGGTGGTCAAGCTGGCCAAGAAGATCGAGCGCGACATGCTCAAGGCCGCCCGCGACCTCCAGTTCGAGCAGGCGGCGCGCCTCCGCGACAAGCTCTTGGAGCTCCGCCAGGCCGCGTTCAGCGGCCGCGAGTCGGAGCCCGCCACCGCGCCGGCTGCCGCCGGCGCCTCGTCCGGCCAGCGTGCCGGCCGTCCCGGCCGTGGTGGCTGGCGCGGAAGGCGCCGCTGAACCCCTGTTGAGCCGGAGCACCAGCCGGGGCTTGGCATTGGTGTGAAGTTCCTCGCCGGTGGCCCGTGGCTTTGGGCCTGCCCGATGGGCGCCCGCAGCTAGAATCTGAGGGTGCCTCTCCCCGGTTCTTCGCGCCCTCTCGATGCCCTCTGACCTGATCCACGTCCGGGGGGCCCGGGAGCACAACCTCAAGAACGTCGACCTGACGATCCCGCGCGACCGGCTGGTGGTTTTCACCGGCCTTTCGGGCTCCGGCAAGTCGTCGCTGGCCTTCGACACGATCTACGCCGAGGGGCAGCGGCGGTACGTCGAGTCGCTCTCGGCGTACGCGCGGCAGTTCCTGGGGCAGATGGAGAAGCCCGACGTGGACCAGATCGACGGGCTCTCGCCGGCGATCTCCATCGACCAGAAGGGGACCAGCAAGAACCCGCGCTCGACGGTGGCCACGGTCACCGAGATCTACGACTACCTCCGCCTGCTCTACGCCCGCGCCGGGCAGCCGCACTGCCCGCTCTGCGGGCGGCCGATCTCCCGGCAGACGGTGGACGAGGTCACCGACCAGATCCTGGCCCTGCCCCAGAGGCTGCGGGTGATGATCCTGGCGCCGGTGGTGGTGGGGCGGAAGGGCGAGCACACCGAGGTCCTGGAGGGGGCCCGCAAGGCCGGTTTCGTCCGGGTCCGGGTCGACGGCAACCTCTACGAGCTGGAGGAGTCGATCAAGCTCGACAAGAACTTCAAGCACGACGTCGAGGTGGTGGTCGACCGCGCGGTGATCGACCCCGAGTCGCGCTCCCGCCTCACCGAGTCGGTGGAGACGGCGACCCGGATGTCGCAGGGCTCGGTGCTGGTGGTGCCGGTGGCCGCGCCGGGCGAGGCGGCGGCGCCCGACCCCAGGAAGAAGCTCAAGGGCGCCCGCGACGCCGGCGACCTGCTGTTCTCGCTCGCCTACGCCTGCCCCGAGCACGGCAGCACCGGCCTGGCCGACCCCCAGCCCCGCAACTTCTCCTTCAACAGCCCCCACGGCGCCTGCCCGGAGTGCACCGGGCTGGGCACCCAGCTGGAGGTCGACCCGGACCTGGTGCTGCCCGACCGCTCGCTCTCGCTGGCCGACGGCGCCTTCGCCAACCTCGGCCGCAGCGGCGCCTACTACAACGAGCATGCCGAGTGGATCGCGCGCAAGCACGGGATCAGCCTGACCCGGCCGCTGGCCGACCTGCCCGAGGAGGACGTCGACTTCCTGCTCTACGGCACCGACGACTTCGACCCCAAGCGGCCCGGGCAGCGCAACCGATACGGCAAGGTCAGGCTCAAGCGGGCCACCGTCGAGGGCGTCGTCACCAGCCTGGAGCGGCGCTACCGCGAGACCGAGTCGGAGTGGGTCCGCTCGGAGATCGAGCGGCTGATGGTGACCCGCCCCTGCCCCCGCTGCAAGGGCGCCCGGCTCAAGCCGGAGTCGCTGGCGGTGACCGTCGGCGGCCGCAACATCGCCGAGGTCTGCGAGCTGTCGGTGACCGCGGCGGTCAGGTTCTTCGACGAGCTGGAGCTGAGCGAGCGGCAGCGGACGATCGCCACCCAGGTGCTCAAGGAGGTCCGCGAGCGGCTGACCTTCATGGTCGACGTGGGGCTGGAGTACCTGACCCTGAACCGGGTCACGCCCACGCTCTCCGGCGGCGAGGCCCAGCGCATCCGGCTGGCGACCCAGATCGGCTCGCGCCTGATGGGCGTGCTGTACGTGCTCGACGAGCCCTCAATCGGCCTCCACCAGCGCGACAACCGCAAGCTGATCAACACCCTGGAGCGGCTGCGCGACCTGGGCAACACCCTGATCGTGGTGGAGCACGACGAGGAGACCATGCGCCACGCCGACCACCTGGTCGACATCGGCCCCGGGGCCGGCGAGCATGGGGGGCACATCGTCTTCTCCGGCTCCTACGACGACATGGTGCGCTCCCCCGAGTCGGTCACCGGCCAGTACCTCCGCGGCGAGCGCAGCATCCCCATGCCGGAGCGCCGGCGCAAGGGCAGCGGCAAGAAGCTGGTGCTCCGGGGGGCGCGCGAGAACAACCTGAAGGACCTCAACGTGACCTTCCCCCTGGGCCGTCTGATCTGCGTCACCGGGGTCTCCGGCTCGGGCAAGTCGACGCTGATCAACGACATCCTCTACCGCCGCCTGGCCCAGCACTTCTACCGCGCCAAGGAGCGGCCGGGCAAGCACCGCGCGCTCTCCGGCCTGGAGCACCTGGACAAGGTCATCGAGGTCGACCAGTCGCCGATCGGGCGCACGCCCCGCTCCAACCCCGCGACCTACACCGGCGCCTTCACCTACATGCGCGAGCTGTTCGCCACCCTGCCCGAGGCCCGCGATCGTGGCTACACCCCGGGACGGTTCTCCTTCAACGTCAAGGGCGGCCGCTGCGAGGCCTGCCAGGGCGACGGGATGATCAAGATCGAGATGAACTTCCTGCCCGACGTCTACGTGCCCTGCGAGGTCTGCAAGGGGCGGCGCTACAACCGCGAGGCGCTGGAGGTCAAGTTCAAGGGCCACAGCATCAGCGACGTGCTCGACATGACCGTCGAGGAGGGGCTGGAGCTGTTCGCCAACGTGCCCCGGATCCACAAGAAGCTGCAGACCCTGGTCGACGTCGGGCTCGGCTACATCCGCCTGGGCCAGCCGGCGACCACGCTCTCGGGCGGGGAGGCGCAGCGGGTCAAGCTCTCGACCGAGCTGTCGCGGCGCGACACCGGGATGACCTTCTACATCCTCGACGAGCCGACCACCGGCCTCCACTTCGCCGACATCGAGCGGCTGCTGGGGGTGCTCCAGGAGCTGGTCGACCGCGGCAACACGGTGCTGGTGATCGAGCACAACCTGGACGTGATCAAGGCCGCCGACCACATCATCGACCTCGGTCCGGAGGGCGGCGACCGGGGCGGGGAGGTGGTCGCCGAGGGCACGCCGGAGCAGGTGGCCGAGTCCCCGCGCTCCTACACCGGCGCCTTCCTGCGGCCGCTGCTCAAGAAGCTGGAGCTGCAGCCGGCCTAGGCCGGTCGGGGTCGACCGGCTCCAGCGACGCGACCTCCGCCTCGGTCAGCTGGGCGAAGAGGGCGAAGTCGTCGCCGCGCCCCAGGAAGCGCCGGGGCAGGAGGACGTCGGCCTTGAAGAAGCCCGGTGGGTGGATCACCACCCCGATCAGCTCGCGGTCCGCGAAGAGCACCTCCCGCACCGTGCCCAGCTTCTTCCCGGTGCGGTCGATCATCACGTTCTCGCCGCGGGTGATCTCGATCTCGCCGTCGGGCTTGTCGGCCTCCTCCTGGAGCCGGGGGACGGCCGGGATGCCGCCGAGGGCGACGGTGACCTGCTGGGCGAGCTGGCCCGCGCTGGGCTGGAGCCGCCTGTAGGTCAGGTAGGGAGGGAGGTCGCGGAGCTGCCCGGCGGTGAGGATGACGTCGATCCGCTCCTGGGTGACCTTTCCGAGCGAGTGGGCCGGCACCACCAGCTCGTCGACCAGCATCAGGGTGCCGGGGGAGAGCAGGTGGCCGGAGAACTCGCGGCTCTCCCGGACCACCACGGCCTCCAGCCCGAAGCCGTCGCGGGCCACCAGGGCCGCCTCCAGCCAGCCGACGTGGACCCCGTCCTGGGACCACACCTCGGCGCCGGGGTGGAGAGCCTCGATCGCGTCGCCGGTCATCAGCGCGAATCCTAGACCAAGGCGGCCGGCCTAGTATCAGGAGGTGGCCACCGGCGTCCTCCTCGACCGTCCCGACGCGCTCCGCGAGCGCCTCCGCCAGGTGCCCACCAGCCCCGGCGTCTACGTCATGCGCGACGAGAGGACCAGGGTCGTCTACGTCGGCAAGGCGATCAACCTGCGCAACCGGCTGCGGACCTACTTCAACCCCGGCCAGGTGCTGGAGGCGCGCATCGCCACCATGGTCGGGAAGGTCTACGACTTCGACATCCTGACCTGTTCCAGCGAGCAGGAGGCGCTGCTGCTGGAGTGCAACCTGATCAAGCGCTACCGGCCGCGCTACAACATCAGGCTGCGCGACGACAAGAACTACCTCTACATGAAGCTGCCCCGGGCCGGCGACTTCCCGCGCGTCTACACCGTGCGCAAGGTGGCCGACGACGGCGCGCGCTATTTCGGCCCTTATACCAACGCCAAGGCGCTGCGCAGCACGATGAAGACGCTGCGCCGGATATTTCCCTACCGGACCTGCTCCGACGACGTCTTCCGGCGCGGCCGGGTCTGCCTCGACTACCACATCAAGCGCTGCTCGGGGCCCTGCGAGGGGCTGGTCGAGCCGGACGAGTACCACGACAGCCTGGAGCAGATCGGGGTCTTCATGGAGGGCCGGGCCGACGAGCTGACGCGGACCCTGCAGCGCGAGATGCGGGTCGCCTCGGACGGCCGGGAGTACGAGCGCGCCGCCCGCCTGCGGGACCGGGCCTTCGCCGTCGACAAGGTGGCCGAGCGGCAGCGGGTGCTGTCCCAGGCGGGACGCGAGCAGGACGTGGTGGGCCTGGCCCGCGCCGGCGGCGACGCGGTGGTCGCGGTGGTCACCATCCGGCGGGGCCAGGTGCTGGGCTCGGAGACCTTCGAGCTGGAGGGGGCCGCCGACATGGCCGACGCCGAGGTGGTCAACGGTTTCCTGGGCCAGTTCTACGGCAACGCCACCAGCTATCCCCGCGAGATCCTGCTGCCGGCGCCGATCGAGGACGGCACGGTCCTGGCCGCCTGGCTCGGCGAGCGTCGCGGCACCCGGGTCGAGGTCGCGATCCCCCAGCGCGGCCAGAAGCTGGAGCTGGTGCGGATGGCGGCCCGCAACGCCGAGGCCGCGCTGAAGCAGGCGACGGTCAAGAAGGACTACGACGCCAAGCGCGCCGACGCCCTGCTCTCCGACCTCCAGGACGCGCTGGGGATGGACGCCGTCCCGCGGCGCATCGAGTGCTACGACATCTCCAACCTGATGGGCACCAGCCCGGTGGGGT
>DASZGP010000303.1:0-4556 GCA_035938695.1 Candidatus Dormiibacterota bacterium
CCTCGGGGTTGGCGCCCCGCGGGCGCAGCAGGGCGCGCTCGAAGATCAAACCGTGGGCGGCCATCGGATGGCGGTGCAGGACCACCTCGGCGTCCAGGGCAAAGCCGCCGCCCGGCTCGGGGGCCAGGACGATGGCCCGCGACGGGTGCCGCACCGCCAATTCGTCGACCGCGGCGATCACCCGCTGGGCGTCGGCGGTCACGCTGACGTAGGCGATCAGGTTCATCACCGAGGCCCGGGTCAGGGCGTAGCCCTCCTCGTCGCCCACCCCCTGGCGGAGGGTGGCCATCTGCCGCGCCACCGCCTCGGCGCGGACGCCCCTGCCCTCCCAGCGGGTGGCGTCGCTGTCGACCAGCGGCGAGGACCCCAGCAGCGCCGAGCCGCCGGACCGCCGAGCGCTCATGGTCAGGGGTGGCGCCAGCGGCGCCCGTCGCGGGCCATCATCTGGTCGGCCTGGTCCGGTCCCCAGGAACCGGAGGGGTAGATCGGGATGTCCGGGGCCTGTTCCCAGGCCGCCAGCACGCCGCTGAGCAGGCCCCAGGCGACCTCGACCTCGTCGCGGCGGGTGAAGAGCGTCTGGTCGCCGCGCATGACGTCCAGCAGCAGCCGCTCGTAGGCCTCCGGCGACTGGGCCATGAAGGCCGCGCCGTAGAGGAAGTCCATGTTGACCGCGCGCAGCCGCATCCCCGGCGCCGGCACCTTGGCGCCGAACTTCAGGGTGATGCCCTCGTCGGGCTGGATGCGGATCACCAGGAGGTTGGGTTCGAGCAGGTCGGCGGTGCTGCGGAAGGCCTGGAAGGGCGGCTGCTTGAACTGCACCGCGATCTCCGTGACCCGCCGCGGCAGGCGCTTGCCGGTGCGGATGTAGAACGGCGTGTTGGCCCAGCGCCAGTTCTCGATGTCCAGGCGCATGGCCACGAAGGTGTCGTTGTTGGACTCCGGGTTGGCCCCCGGCTCCTGGCGGTAGCCGGGCACCGGCTCGCCGCCGATGCTGCCCCGTCCGTACTGCCCGCGCACGGCGTAGCGCTGGACCTCGTCCTCGCGGATCGGGCGGATCGAGCGCAGCACCTTGACCTTCTCGTCGCGCACCGCGTCGGCCTGGAAGGACACCGGCGGCTCCATGGCGGTCAGGCAGACCAGCTGCAGCAGGTGGTTCTGGACGATGTCCCGCAGCGCCCCCGCCTCCTCGTAGTAGCTGACCCGGCCCTCGAGCCCGAACTCCTCGGCCACCGTGATCTGCACGTGGTCGACGTACTGGTTGTTCCAGAGCGGCTCGAAGATCGAGTTGGCGAAGCGGAAGACCAGGACGTTCTGGACCGTCTCCTTGCCCAGGTAGTGGTCGATGCGGAAGATGGCCCGCTCGCGGAAGACCTTGAGGACCTCCTGGTTGAGCTGCTGGGCCGAGGCCAGGTCGCGTCCGAAGGGCTTCTCGATGACGATCCGGTGGCTCTCCCGGCTGCGCGAGACCATCCCGCTGCGGCCCAGGTGCTGGATGATCGGGATGAAGTAGTCGGGCGGGGTGGCGCAGTAGAAGAGGCGGTTGCCGGCGGTGCCGTGCTCGTGGTCGATGCGGTCCAGCTCGCGCTTCAGCGTGGTGTACGACTCCTGCTCGTCGAAGTTGCCGCTGATATAGGAGATGCGCTCGGCGAAGGCCTCCCAGACGTCGGTCCGGGTGGGTCCGGTACGGGAGTGCTCGTCGACCGCCTGGCGCATCTGGCGCCGGAACTCCTCGTTGCCGAGCGGCCGGCGGGCCATCCCCACGCAGGCGAACTCCGGTGGCAGCAGCCCCTCCAGCTGGAGGTTGTAGAGCGCCGGCATCAGCTTCTTGCGGGTCAGGTCGCCGGACGCGCCGAAGATCACCATCACCGTGGAGGCCGGCGTCCGCTCCGTCCGCAACCCTTCGCGCAGGGGGTTGACGGCCGGGTCCTTGCCGCGGGGGATGGGGGCCCCTCCCCTACCGCGGGGCCCCCGCGGAGCCCGCTCCGGGGGGTGCGTCGGACTTGACGGCGTGGCCGCCGAACTGGTTGCGCAGGGCACTAATGACCTTGGCGCTGAAGGAGTCGTCCTGGCGGGAGGCGAAGCGCATCAGCAGGGACATGGTGATCACCGGCGCCGGCACCGACTCGTCGATCGCCGCCTGGACCGTCCAGCGGCCCTCGCCGGAGTCCTCGACGTAGCCCCTGATGTGGGGCAGGTCGGCGCCCTCGGCCTCGAAGGCCAGGGCCGCCAGGTCGAGCAGCCAGGAGCGGACCACGCTGCCGTTCTGCCAGACCCGGGTGACCTCCCTGAGGTCGAGGTCGTACTCGCTGGCGTGGAGGATCTCGTAGCCCTCGCCGTAGGCCTGGAGCATCCCGTACTCGATGCCGTTGTGGACCATCTTGACGAAGTGCCCGGCGCCCGCCGGCCCCATCAGGGCGTAGCCGTTCTCCGGGGCCAGGTCCCGGAGCAGGGGCTCGACGCGGCGGAAGTCCTCGGGCTCGCCGCCGGCCATCAGGGAGTAGCCGACCGTCAGCCCCCAGACCCCGCCCGAGGTGCCGCAGTCCATGAAGTGGATGCCCCTGCCGCGGAGCTCGGCGGCGTGGCGCTTGGAGTCGGTCCAGCGGGAGTTGCCGCCGTCGATCACCAGGTCGCCCTCGTCGAGCAGCTCCATGAGCTGGTGGATCATGTCGTCGGTGGGCTGCCCGGAGGGGATCATGACCCAGACGTTGCGCGGCCGGGCCAGCTTCTGGACCAGGTCCTCGACCGACTCGGCGCCGATCGCCCCGTCGGCCACCGCCAGCTTGACGGTCTCCGCGTTGCGGGTCCAGGCGACCATCCGGTGGCCCCGCTGGACCAGCCGCTTGACCATGTTGCCGCCCATCCGGCCGAGGCCGATCATGCCCATCTCGATGCGGTCTTCGGTGGCCATCAGCTTCTCCTTCTCAAGTCGGGCGAACCCGCAGCATAGAACAGCGCCGGGATCAGCCGCCGACCGCCGCCAGCACGCCACCCAGGGTGGCCTCGCGGTCCTCCCCGAGCCTGACCAAGGCGACCCGGCGCCCGTGGTCGCGGAGCGATTTCAGGTCGCCCGCCCACTGCGCCGCGATCAGGGTCTTGAAGCCGAACCGCTCGCCGGGGATGGGCAGGTCGTGGCCACGCTCGTCGCCCAGGATCAGGTAGGCCCCGGAGTTGGGCCCGCCCTTGTGGAGCTGCCCCGTGGAGTGCAGGTAGCGGGGGCCGTATCCGGCCGTGGTGGCGACGCCGTGGCGGTCCCGGACGGCGAGCCTGATGCGTTCCAGCAGGGCGTCGATCTCCGGCCCTGGCTGGGTGTAGGCCAGGATCGCGAAGTAGTCGCCCGGCCCCAGCGTGTCGACCAGCCCGGCGGCCTGGTCCGGCGTGCCGGGGCCGGCGTCGACGCCGAAGTCGCCGGTCTCGGCCAGCCGCTGGAGCAGGGCCTTGGTGTTGTCCTTGCTCTCCTGGACGTTGGGCTGGTCGAAGGGGTTGATCTCCAGCATGGCGCCGGCGACGGCCGTGGCCACCTCCCAGCGGAGGAACTCGCCACCGAGGTCGAGGGTGCCGGCCAGCTCGATGGTGAGGACGGGGTGGCCGGCGTCGCGGAGGCGATCGAGCGCGGCGTCCTGGTCCGACGTGGAGAGCGCGATCCCGGCCGTCCCGGCGCCGGCGCCCGCCCCGGCCCGGCTGGCACCGGCCGATGTGGGCGTGCCGTCACCCGGCACCCGCAGGTGCACGAAGAGCCGGTCGGCGCCGTAGCTCGCGGGGCCGCCGAGGGGCTCACTCTCCACCGGTACGATGCCCTTCCCTTGCTTCCCCGTCGATTCCGCCAGCAACTGCTCCAGCCACATCCCGAACGTCGCGATCGCCGGCGAGCAGACGATGGTCACCTTGTCCCGCCCGGCCACCGCCGCGGCGCCCAGCACGGCGCCGAGCAGGAGCCCGGGATTGGCGGCGGGGTCGGTCTCGCGGCAGCGCTCCCCCATCGCCACCGCCCGTCCCAGCAGCCCGGCGACGTCCAGCCCCATCACCGTCGCCGGCACCATGCCGAAGTAGGAGAGGGCGCTGTAGCGGCCGCCGATGTCCTCGGGGTTGAGGAAGATCCAGCCGAAGTCGTGCTCCTCGGCGCTCTGGCGCAGCGCGGAGCCGTCGTCGGTGATGGCCAGGAAGCGCGCGCCCACGCCCCCGTCGGCGGGCTCGGCGCCCTCGACCCGGTTCCAGAAGTAGCGGTAATGGGAGAGGGTCTCCAGGGTCCCGCCGGACTTGCTGGCGATCAGGAACAGCGTCCGCTCCAGGTCGATGGCGTGCTCCACGGCGGCGATGGTGCTGGGGTCGGTGCTGTCGAGGACGCGCAGGTCGGGGCCGGAGCCCGAGCGCCCGAAGGTGGCGCGGAGGACGTCGGGGCAGAGGCTGCTGCCGCCCATCCCGGCCAGCACCGCGTCCACGAACCCGGCGTCGGCGACGTCCTGGCGCAGCTCGTCGAGCTGCTCGCGGTCCTCGGCCAGGCGGTCGGCGACGTCCAGCCAGCCGAGCCAGCGCTGGCACTCGGCGGCCACCGCCGCGGC
>DASZGP010000304.1:0-11830 GCA_035938695.1 Candidatus Dormiibacterota bacterium
TGCCGCCGGCGAAGGCCGTCAGGAGCAGCAGCGCGCCGGAGCGCCGCCGGGCCGGCGGCGGCACGCCGGCGCTGCGCGGGGCTGGCGGGGTTCCGGGCACGCGTTATCTTACGGCCGCTCCACCGCCGCGTCCGTTGTCCGCCCAGCGCGCCGGACGATATGATCTGCCGCAGGAATTGGACACTTCATTCCAGCCAGTCCGGAGCGTCGCAAGCGAGTCCTAGCGGCTCCGCGTCGGACCAATCTCTGACCGCCGCCAGTCGAGCGCGCGCGCAGAAAGGAGAACCAGTGGCAGACGGCAGAAAGCTCACCCTCAGCCTGATCAAGGCCGATGTCGGAGGCTGGGTCGGGCACAGCTCCTCGCATCCCAAGCTGCTGGCCAAGGCCCGTGAGGTCCTCGGCAACAGCACGGTGATCGAGGACTACTACGTGACCCAGGTCGGCGACGACGTCCAGCTGATCATGACCCACTACCACGGCATCGACGACGAGCAGGTCCACAAGCTGGGCTGGACGGCCCTGGAAGAGGCCGCCAACGTGGCCCACGAGCTGCACCTCTACGGCGCGGGCCAGGACCTCCTGGTCGACGCCTTCAGCGGCAACGTCAAGGGCATGGGCCCGGGTGCGGCGGAGATGGAGTTCGTGGAGCGCCCCTCGGAGCCGGTGCTCTGCTTCATGGCCGACAAGACCGCCCCCGGCGCCTGGAACATGCCGCTCTTCCGGATGTTCGCCGACCCCATGACGACGCCCGGGCTGGTCATCGACACCAAGATGCACCAGGGCTTCATCTTCACCGTCCACGACGCCCTGGAAGGCAAGACCATCGACCTCCGCACCCCGCTCGAGACCTACGACCTGCTGATGTTCCTGGGCGCGCCGGGCCGCTACGTCATCGACCACATCCGCCCCGCGGAGTGGACCGACGAGTGGTGCGCGGTGGCCTCCACCACCAAGCTGACGATGATCGCCGGCCGCTACGTCGGCAAGGACGACCCGGTCTGCATCGTGCGCTGCCAGTCGGGCTTCCCGGCCGTCGGCGAGGCGCTCGAGCCCTTCGCCTTCCCGCACATCGTGCCGGGCTGGATGCGCGGCTCCCACATGGGCCCGCTGATGCCGACCTCGCAGCCGGGCTCCCACCCCTCGCGCTTCGACGGCCCCCCGCGCGTCATCTGCCTCGGCTTCCAGATCGCCAACGGGCGGCTGGGCGAGCCCCGCGACATGTTCGACGACGTGTCCTTCGACATGGCCCGCGAGAAGGCCAACGAGGTCGGCGAGTACCTCCGCCGCCACGGACCCTTCGAGCCCCACCGCCTCCCCCTGGAGGAGCTCGAGTACACCACCATGGCCGGGCTCCAGAAGAGCCTGGAGTCACGCTGGAAGGACGAGCACGTCCACAAGATGGACAAGCAGCACGCCAAGGCCGAAGGGGCCATGGAGCTCGACTGATCGGAGCCTGACCCGAGGGGGCCCGGTGGCGTCATGCCGCCGGGCCTCCGGCACCGCGCTGGGGAGGACACCATCGATGAATGAAGCGCCGATCGTCGACGCGGCCCGCGCTGCGCCGCGACGGCGTCAGTCGTCCGGCAGGTCGGTGAGGATGCGCTCGGCGGCGGCTCGGGCGGCGCCGTCCAGGGCACGGTCGGCCCCGGGGGGCGAGGCCAGGAAGGCGCGCAGCTCGGCGGCGCGGGCGCGGCCGGTCTCGGCCGCGTGCCGGGGCGAGAGCGCCTTGTTGCCGTGGAGCTTGCGCGAGCCCTCCTGGCCGCCCTCGGGGAAGTACCAGTCCTTGATGCTGCTGGCCGAGCCGAGGCGGTGCAGCATCTCCCCCATCGGGGTGGCGATCGGGGGGATGCCCTGGAGCAGGCCACGCTGGGTCGGGAGCCACTTGTCGGTCTCGTACTCGACCATCAGGTGGCCGCCGGGCGGGATGGCGTCGGCGAGCGGGCGGAGGTACTCCGCCAGGTCGCGCTCCCAGCCCTCGTGGCCCGCCGGGCCGTCGCCCGCCAGCGCTGGCGGCAGGTCGAGGTCGATGACCTCCGCCCAGTTCTGCCCGGGGTACCGCCCGCTGTTGTGGAGCCCGGTGAGGAAGCGTCGCGAGGCGCCCTCGCCCTCCAGGTGGAGCCGGAAGTAGCGCCCGCCGATGATCCGGGGGCCGAACAGCACCGCGAGCCTGCCGCCCGGGACCTCGGCCCCGTCGACGACCGCCAGCGGGTGCTCGCGCAGCCCGGCGGCCTCGCCCGCCTTGGGGGCGGCGTCCGGCGCGCGGCCTGGCGCGGAGACCGCCGCCGGATGCCAGTCCCCCAGGCGCCGGAACTCGAATCGCCTCACGCCTGGCCGGCGTGGATCATCCCGGCGTAGTCCATCTCCGGGATCAGCGAGGACAGCTCGCGCCGCCCCGGCTCGATCTCCATCGCCCGCTCGTAGATGTACGAGTAGACGTTCTGGTAGGTCCAGTCACCCCAGCCGAGCTCGCGGAACTCGCGGCGCAGCGCGATGTCCTCGGCGCCCGCCTCGAAGACCCTCCAGGCGGTGGCGTAGAAGGCTTCCAGGATGCGCAGCTGGGCCTCCAGCTCGTCGATGATCACCGGGTCGCCGCGCTGCTTGTCGAGCTCGTGCAGCCGGCGCCTGATCTCGGCCATCTCGACCTGCCACTCGTCCACCCGCCAAGGCTACCCAAAGCATCGCGTGGCGCGACAGGGCCGCGCCGCAGCCTGGCGGGACGGGCGGGCGCCGCCCTGGCGGCGGCGCCCCACCGGGTCAGGGAAGCCGCCTAGACGCGGGCCGCCACGCGCTGCCAGTCCCAGATCTGCTCGACCGGGGGGACGGGCTGGTCGAAGTCGACGAAGGGCGGGAAGATGGTCTTGAGCTGTGACTTGAACCACAGGTCGTAGGGGCGGTCGGAGGCGGCCAGGGCCGCGTTGGCCGCCCTGGGGTCGGTGGCCTCGATGTAGACGCAGATGACGTCGCCCTGCGGGGTGGTGTTGAGGAAGACCGTCTCGGCGCTCTGACCGACCGCCCGGCGGGACTCGGCCAGGTCGCCGCCGCGGGTCTCGTAGGCCTCCTTGGCGAAGGCCCGCCCGGCGTCGGTCTGGCCGGGGATCAGGGGCGCGCAGAAGGCCATCCCCGGGCGGCGCTCGGTGACGTCGGGGTCCGACCACGCGCCCACCAGCTCCGGCGGCGGGCCGGGCGGCGGCTGGGTCAGGTCGAAGCCGTGGATCTCCCTGAGGGCGTTGACGAAGAAACGGTCGATCTCCTTGCCGGAGGTCGCCATCTTCAGGGTCGCCACGCCGAAGTCCTCCCGGCTCTCGATGTAGGCGACCACGAAATCGCCCATCGGGGTCGGCTGGAAGTAGACCCGCTCCAGCGTCACCCCGGCGTTGTCGCGGGAGTCCTCGTATTCCGCCAGGTGGTCGCGGAAGTACGCGGGGACCGACCTGGCGTCCTGGCCCGGCAGGACAGGCACGGCGAATGAAGTGGTGGACATTTGGCTCCTCCTGGCCCCGAACGGGGCCATTCCACGCTACGCCCGTGGACCTCGGAAAGGGGGTAAAGATTTCCGAAAGGGTCGGAGCCCGCCGAGGGCGCGGCGGCTAGTGGATCAGCGAGTGGGTGGCGACCGCGCCGGCGATCAGGATGGCGATGATGTTGGCCACCTTGATCATCGGGTTGATGGCCGGGCCGGCGGTGTCCTTGTAGGGATCGCCGACGGTGTCGCCGGTGACCGACGCGGCGTGGGCGTCGGTGCCCTTGCCGCCCAGGTGGCCGTCCTCGATGTACTTCTTGGCGTTGTCCCAGGCGCCGCCGCCGGAGGTCATCTGGATGGCCACGAAGACGCCGACCACGATGCTGCCGACGAGCATCCCGCCGAGCGCCTTGGGGCCGAGGACGAAGCCGACCAGGATCGGCGCCAGCACCGGGATCAGGCCGGGGGCGACCATCTCCTTCTGGGCGGCGGCGGTGACCAGGGCCACGGCCCGGCCGTACTCCGGCTTCTGGGTGCCGAGCATGATGCCCGGGAACTCCTTGAACTGGCGCCGCACCTCCTCGACCACCCCGCCCGCGGCGCGGCCCACGGCCAGCATGCAGAGCGAGGCGAAGAGCACCGGCAGGATGCCGCCGATGAACAGGCCGACGATGACCTGGGGGTCGCCGAGGTCGAAGCGGAAGGCGTGCCCGGCGGCCTTGCTCAGCTCCTGGGTGTAGGAGCCGAAGAGCACCAGCGCGGCCAGCGCGGCGGAGCCGATGGCGTAGCCCTTGGTGACCGCCTTGGTGGTGTTGCCGACGGCGTCCAGCGGGTCGGTGACGGCGCGGACCTCGTCGGGCAGCTCGGCCATCTCGGCGATGCCGCCGGCGTTGTCGGTGATCGGGCCGTAGGCGTCGATGGCGACGATGATGCCGGTCATCGAGAGCATCGCCATGGCGGCCACCGCGATGTAGTAGAGGGAGTGCCCGGTGGTGTCGCCGAGCGACGCCGCGACGATGATCCCGAGCGCGATCACCGCCACCGGCAGGGCGGTGGCCTGCATCCCCACGGCGAGGCCCGCGATGATGTTGGTGGCGTGCCCGGTGGTGCTGGCCTCGGCGATCCGCCGCACCGGCTTGAACTGGGCGCTGGTGTAGTAGTCGGTGATGAACACCAGGGCCACGGTGATCACGATGCCGATGGCCGCGGCGATGAAGAGCTTGTTGACGTCGGCCCCGGCGACGCCGCCGAGGTACTGCTGGGTCACGAAGTAGAAGCCCACCAGCGCCAGCCCGGCGGCCACGAACAGGCCCTTGTAGAGCGCGTTCATGATGTTGTTGCCCCTGCCCAGGCGGACGAAGAAGCTGCCGATGATCGAGGCCACGATGGAGACCGCGCCTAGCAGCAGCGGGAAGACCACGTAGCGCGACTGGCCGGGGAAGACCAGGAAGCCCAGCAGCATCGCCGCCACCGAGGTCACGGCGTAGGTCTCGAAGAGGTCGGCCGCCATGCCGGCGCAGTCGCCCACGTTGTCGCCGACGTTGTCGGCGATGACCGCCGGGTTGCGGGGGTCGTCCTCGGGGATGCCGGCCTCGACCTTGCCGACCAGGTCGGCGCCCACGTCGGCGGCCTTGGTGTAGATGCCGCCGCCGAGCCGGGCGAAGACCGACACCAGCGAGGCGCCGAAGCCGAGCCCGACCAGGGCCTCCGGCTTGTTGAAGACGACGTAGCTCAGGGTCACCCCGAGCAGGCCCAGGCCGACCACGAAGAGGCCGGTGACGGCGCCGCCCTGGAAGGCGATCCGGAGCGCCTTGGCCAGCCCGCCGCGGGCGGCCTCGGCGGTGCGCACGTTGGCCCGCACCGAGACGTTCATGCCGACGTAGCCGGCGGCCGCCGAGCAGATCGCGCCAACCAGGAAGAGCAGGGCGCTCTCGTAGCCCAGGGTGGCGAAGAGCGCGACGAAGATCACCACGCCGACCCCGCCGATGATCGTGTACTGCCGGTTGAGGTACGCCGAGGCCCCCTCCTGGATGTAGCCGGCGATCTCCTGCATCCGCTCGTTGCCGGCCGGGCTCTGCAGCACCGAGTAGGCCAGGAAGGCTCCGAATCCGATCGCCGCGAGCGCGGCAACGATCACCAAGACGAGTTCAAGCGACATCCAGATCTCCTGAGTCAGCCGGGTAGCTGTACGCGCGCGCCAGCCACCAGCCAGCGTCCCACGGTCGGCGGTGAGTTTACCAGCTTGGCTTCTCGAGGCGCACTGCGCGGTTCTTCAGGCGCGCTATGACGGGCTGGGGGCCGGTGCCCCCGGCTGGGCCGCGGCGCTGGGGCTGGGCGACGGCAGCGGCACCAGGCTGGGGCTGGGCAGCGGCTTCGGCGGGGCGGCCACGGCGCCCAGGATCTGGTCCACGCTGGCGGCCGTCACCGACCACACCGTGGTGGTGTTGACCCGGCGCATGTAGTAGGCGACCGAGTTGGGGTCCTTGCCCCCGATCCAGAGGTCGACGGTCTTGTTGGACGTGTTGCGGACCAGCAGCTCGCCCGTGGTGGGGGTGTCCAGCCCGTAGGCGGTCATCCCCGCCGGTGCGCCGTAGAGGGTGGTGGCCGGCGCCAGGGCCAGGATCTGGGTCAGCAGCGCCACCGTCTGGACGCTGTCGGCGGTCTGGGTCGGGCAGCCCGGCGAGGCCTTGGGGCAGACCGAGTAGACCCAGACGGTGGGCGTCTTCTGGTCGCGGGCCACGGTCAGGATGCTGTCCTGGTACTTGACCTGGAAGCCCGAGACCTGGCCGGTGCGGAGCGGGAAGAGCGGCGAGGCGGCGGGGCTGGGCGTTCCACCGCCGGAGCCGGTGGAGCCGAAGCCGCTGACGCCGTAGGCCGCCAGGGCGGCGAGGAAGATGATCGCCGCCGCCACCAGCCCGCGGTTGGCGGCCAGCCCGCTGCGCTTCTTCCGGGGCCCGCTCACGACGCGCTCAGCGGCGGCGCAGGTAGACCGCGATCCCCATCGCGATCAGGATCGCCGGGAGGAAGAACACGTAGCCGTAGAAGACCAGGGACTTCTGCCCCGGGCTGAGGAACACGGCGTTGGGCTGGATGGTGCGGGTGGGGATGTTGATCACCTTGTCGCGCTGGGCCAGCCAGTTCATGGAGTTGATGAACAGGGGCAGGTTGCCAGGCGCCTGCTGGACGTTGCTGGAGTACTGGTTGACCGCGAACAGCGCGCCGCCGGCGACCACCATCCGGCTCAGCCGGGCCCCGGTCTTGCCCTGGCTCTGCTCCAGCGTGGCGAAGACCGTGAACGGCCCCTTGGCGTCGCCCGCGTGGCAGGCTGGCGCGGCGGTGGTGCTGAGGATGGTGCTGTCCTTCGACTCGCAGGCGTCGGCCGAGCTGGTGATGATCGGGGTCTCGGTGTAGCCCGTCGCCGCCGTGCCCTTGATCGGGGTGGTGATCCCCACCAGCGAGGTCAGCCCGGCCAGGCCCCGGGTCAGGACGCCGCTGCCGTAGCTGGTGACGACCAGGAAGTCGGGCCGCTGGGGCACGCCCAGGGTGGGGTCGATGACGTCCCCGCCGCTGAGGGTCAGGCCGTACTTCTTGAGCAGGTCGTTGGGGTTGCTGGCGGTGAACGGGCTGGCGCTGAAGAAGAGCCGCCCGCCGCGCTCGAAGTAGGCCTGCAGGGCCTTGACCTCGTCGCCGCTGAGCGGGCTGGTGGGATCGACGATGGCGATCACGTCGGCGTCGGCCGGGATGTTGGCGCTGAGCGCCGACCCCGCCGGGGAGGGCGAGACTGCGGGCGCCGCGGCGCTGGGGCTGGCCCCGGGCGAGGCGGCCGGGCTGGCCCCGGTGTCGGGGGTGGCCGCGGGGCTGGGGCTGGGCGCCGCCGGCGAGGCCCCGGGCAGCCCGGGCACCGCCCCCGCGACCAGGTTGAGGTCGGCGGTGACGAAGCCCTGCTGGGTCAGCTCCTGCTTGATGAAGGCGTAGCCGGCGCCGGTGCTGTCGCTCAGAGAGCGCTCCCCGTGCCCGGTCAGGAAGTACGCCTTGGGCGTCCCCCCGGCGGTCAGCCGGAGCAGGGTCGAGGTCAGCCCCTGCTCGCTGGCGTCGGTGGTCTGGTCCTGCTTGCCGTTGTACTGGAAGACCACCAGGCCCGACTGGAAGGTGGTCAGGTGCTGGGCCTGGGCCACTCCGGGCTGGGCCCGCAGCCCCACGGCCTGGACGGTGAAGTTGCCGGTGACGTCGTGATACCGCTGGAGCAGCTGGAGCGGGGCCGAGACCTCGCTGACGGCGGTGTCGTACCAGAGCGTGGCCTGGACCGGGTGGTCGAGGCTGTGGAGCACCTGCACCGTCTGGCCCGAGAGGCTGTTGACCTGGTCCTTGCTGAGGTCGAGCTGCTTGTCCGCCAGGCGGGCCCGCACCACCAGGTTGAGCAGCACCACCGCGGCCAGCACCAGCACCACCTGGAGGACGGCCTTGGAGCCGGCGCGGACCTGGCCCCGGCCGATCAGCCCGCGCACGGTGTCGGGCTCGAAGAAGCCGAAGACGGTCAGCAGCAGCAGGCCCCAGACCAGCGCGGCCACGCTGTAGCTGTCGAAGTGCCCGTTGACGATCAGCAGGGCCAGGCCCAGGGCCACGAAGATGCCGCCCAGGGCCAGCGCGATGATCGCCGCGACGCGGGCGGCGGTGGACGCCGGCGGCGGGCCCTCGGTCAGTGCCACCGGCGCGCCCCCAGGGCGACCACCGCGAGGTACAGCGGCACCCCGATCAGGGTCAGGGCGTAGACCAGGTCGGGCAGGCTGATCTGGCCCCGGCCGAAGGCTTCGACGTGGGCGTTGGAGCCGAGGTAGCTGAAGAAGTCGGAGAGCGGCCCCTGGACGATGCTCGACAGGGTGCTGGCGAAGAGCACCACCAGCAGGGTGGCGAAGGCGATGAAGGCGGCCAGGATCTGGTTCTGGGTCAGGCTGCTGGCCAGCAGCCCGATGGCCATGTAGCCGCCGGCGATGAGCAGGAAGCCGAAGTAGCCGGCCAGCACCGGGCCGAGGTCGACCCGGCCGACGTTGAGGAACAGGAACTGGCCCCGGTCGACGGCGGTCCAGAGCAGGATCGCCACCGAGACCAGGGTGAAGGCCAGCATCGAGGCCAGCATCACCATCGCCGCCAGGAACTTGCCCAGGACCACCTCGTAGTCGCGCACCGGGTTGGACATCAACAGCTCGAGGGTGCCCTGCTGCTTCTCCTGGGCGATCAGCCGCATGGTGGTGATCGGCGCGACGAAGACGAAGATGAAGATCGAGATCCCGAAGGTGGTGCTGAGGGTGGCCGTCAGGTAGGTCAGCAGGTTGTAGTCGAAGAGGACGGCGAAGAGGGCCACGAAGAACGCCGTGACGATGTAGAACATCGGGCTGACGTAGTAGACCTTCATCTCCTTGCGGGCGATGGTCCAGATGTTGGTCATCGGATGCGGTCCTCCGCGGTCTCGGCGCCGCCGCCCCGCACCGTCGCCTGATCCTGGTCGGGCGCCTGGTCCTCGCCGGAAGCCTCCTCGACCGCCACCTTGGAGCCGGCCCTGCCGTCGCGCGGCGCCTCGGCGTCGTCGTTGCGGGTCAGCTCCAGGAAGACGTCCTCCAGGGTGTGCCCGCCGGCCTTCATCTCGAAGAGGTCGACCTCGGCCTGGATCAGGGCGCGGGCCACCAGGTGCCGCACCTCGACCTTGGGCTCGGTCTCGATGACCACCCGGCAGCGGTGCTCGGGCATGGCCTCGGCATCGAGGCGGACGATGCCCTGGATGTCCTTCAGGGCCAGCCGCACATGGCCCTCCTCGGCCCCCACCAGCAGCTCCAGGTGCTGCCCCGCGAAGGCCCGCGCGGAGAGCCCGGCGGGGGTGTCGGAGGCCACCACGCGGCCGCCGCTGATGATCACCACCCGGTCGCAGGTCATCTCGACCTCGGGCAGGATGTGGGTCGAGAGGACCACGGTGTGGACCTTGCCCAGCTCGCGGATCAGGCTGCGGGTCTCGTTGCGCTGGCGCGGGTCGAGGCCCTCGGTGGGCTCGTCGAGGATCATCACGTCGGGCTCGTGGAGCACCGCCTGGGCGATCCCGACGCGCTGCCGGTAACCCTTGGAGAGCGCGCCGATGGGGCGGTGGCGGTACTCGCCGAGGTTGAGCTTCTGCAGCGCCAGGTCGATCTTGCCGGGCCGCCGCGCCGCGGGCACGCCGCGGAGGCGGGCGATGAAGTCGAGGAAGTCGTAGACCGTCAGCTCGCGGTAGAGCGCCACCGACTCCGGCAGGTAGCCGATGTGGCGGCGGGCCTCCAGCGACTCGGTGGTGACGTCGAAGCCGGCGATGGACGCGCGTCCACCACTCGGCGGCAGGTAGCCGGTGAGGATCCTCATGGTGGTGGTCTTGCCGGCCCCGTTGGGGCCGAGAAAACCGAGGATCTCCCCCTTGGCGACGCTGAAGGTCACGTCGCGGACTGCCTGCCGACCGGCGTAATCCTTGGACAGGGATTCAACTTGGATCATGAGCCGGGGGGATTATGCCACAGGGGTGTTGGGGCTCCCTGTGAGATCGGCGCCGGGCTCGACGGCTGGGCGATGATTCAGCGATGGTTGACTTGGCGGCCTGGCCCGGGACGGTGGCGATCGCGGTCGGCGACGAGCTGCTGGCCGGCCACACGGTCGACACCAACACCAATTGGCTGGCCCAGCGGCTGCTGGCCATCGGCCGGCCCCTGCGGCGCACCCACACCGTCTCCGACGACCCCGCCGAGATCGTGGCCTGCGTCCGCCGGGAGGTGGCCACCGAGGCCGGCGCGATCTTCGTCTGCGGCGGGCTCGGCCCGACCCCCGACGACCGCACCCTGGCCTCGCTGGCCGAGGCCCTGGAGCTGCCCCTGGAGCTCGACCCGGCGGCCGCGGCCCACGTCCAGAAGCGCCTCGACTGGCTCCACCAGATCGGCCGCATCGCCTCGCCGGAGATGAGCGAGGCCAACCGCCGGATGGCCGAGGTGCCGCGCGGGTCGCTGGTGCTGCACAACTCCACGGGGATGGCGCCGGGGCTGGCGATCCCGGTCGGCGCCGAGCGCCACGTGTTCGTCCTGCCGGGCGTGCCGCGCGAGCTGAAGGCGATCTTCGACGAGGAGATCGCCGAGCGCTTCCTGGCCGGCGGAGCGACCTACACCACCGCCGAGGTCCACTTCGACGGCGCCGTCGAGGCCGAGTTCTGGGACGTGCTGACCCGGCTGGGCCGGGAGTTCCCCGAGGTCTCGGTCGGCTCCTACCCCCAGCCCGACCGCGGCCACCTGATCATCCGCGTCGCCGGCACCGACGGGGCCCGGGTGCGGGAGGCCGCCGAGGTGGTGCGCGCCGGCGCCCCGACCCGAGCCGTGGCGCGGCCCGCGGAGGCCGGGCCGGCTACTTCCCCGTGAACTCCGGCTTCTGCTTGGACAGGAACGACATGATGCCGATCATCGCGTCGTCGGTCATGGCGGCCTCCACGAAGGCCACCATCTCGACCTCCAGGGCGTCCTCGATCCGCTCCTTGCCGTAGCCCTCGAAGAGCGCGCGCTTGGTCAGCGCCTGGGCCAGGGGAGCCCCGGCGGCCAGCTTCTCGGCCCGGGCCCGGACCCGGGCCTCGAACTCGTCGGGGACCACCGCCTCGGAGACCAGCCCGATCCGCTCGGCCTCCTCGGCGGTGATCCGGGTTCCCTCCAGCATCATCTCCAGGGCCTTGGCCCGGCCGATGATCCGGGGCATCCGCTGGCTCCCGCCGGCGCCGGGGATAATGCCGAGGTTGATCTCGGTCTGGCCGATGGTCGCCTGGCCGTCCGCGACCATGATCCGGTAGTCGCAGGCCAGGGCCAGCTCGCAGCCACCGCCCAGCGCGTGGCCGTTGATCGCCGCGATGGTCACCTTGGGCGACTTCTCGACCCGCGTGAAGCAGCCCTGGATGTAGCCCACCGTGTCGCGCAGCGCCTTCTCCATGGCGGCCCGGTCGCCGCGGTCGACGGAGGCCAGGCCGGACAGGTCGGCGCCGACCGAAAAGTACTTCTCGTAGGCGCTGCGGATCACGATCACCCGCACCTCGGGGTCGGCCTCCAGCTCCTCCAGCGCATTGACCAGGGCCTCGCCGAGGTCGGCGGCGATCGAGTTGTTGCCCTTGCGGGCGAGCGTGATGGTCCCGATCCGCCCCTCCCGGGATGCCGTCGCGACCTGTTCCGCCACCGTCTCGCTCATCTGCCTACCTCCAAATCGACGGCCCGCCGCCGTTGCGCGCCTGATCGAGGGACAAATCTAACCGCTTTGGGCGCCAGGGGTCGGACGCTCAGCTCCCGCCGCCCGAGGCGGGCGGCAGCGGGGCGGGAGCGTCGCCACCGGGGGCCG
>DASZGP010000305.1:0-6702 GCA_035938695.1 Candidatus Dormiibacterota bacterium
TCCAGTACCTGGCCGCGACGCTCGGCGCCGGCGCGCTGCTGGCGGTGCTCTTCTTCAACACCGGCAACCTCTGGCTGCTCCTGGTCCAGACCGGCATCCACCCGCTCCTGCGCCTGCTCGTCCTGGTCCTCTCCGAGCTGCTCGAGCTGGGCCTGCTGATCAGCATGATCAGCTTCTGGATCGCGGCCTGGTGGGACGCCAAGCAGGGCACGCTGGCGCTCAACGCCGCCCACCCGCACCGGCCGACCTGGTGGTTCGTCAAGGTCAAGCGGTTCCTGTTCGACGATCCCGACGTGGAGGGCAGCGATGTCTGAGTTCCCGGAGTACCAGCCGCCCTCCGATTCCGGCGCCGAGGGTGGCGGCCTGAGCGGCCTGGCCTACGGCATCTTCGGAGCCCTGTCGGCCGACCTCGGCTGCATCATCGGGGCGGCGGGATTCGTCATCCTGATCGTGCTCTCGGTGGTCTTCGCGGCGGCGATCACCCCCTGCACCTCGGCCGGCGGGATCCCGTGCGCGCACTGAACCCGGCGCCGGTGCGCGATAATCGCCAGCCGATGAGCGCTGTCAAGAAGTTCCTCGCGTCGGTCGGCGCCGCCGGCCTGGCCCTGGCCGGCGCGGTCCCGGCCCTCGCCGACACCGACGCCAAGGGGCAGAGCAGCATCGACCCCGCCGGCCCGGCCGCCCAGCACATCCGCGACCTGTGGATGATCGTCACCATCCCGGCCCTGATCGTACTCCTGGCGGTGGGTGGCGCGATCATCTACGCCGCGTTCCGCTTCAAGGAGCGCGACCCCAAGTTCATGCCCAAGCAGATCGGCGGCAACAACGCGATGGAGTTCACCTGGACCGTGATCCCCGCGCTGGTGCTGTTCATCCTCTTCGGCATCTCGGTGCCGCAGATGTTCTACCTCCGGCACTCCCCGGCGCCCACCGGCCTGCACATCACGGTCTACGGGCAGCGCTACAGCTGGTCGTTCCTCTACCCCAACGTCAAGAAGGAGGTGTTCGACGGCTCGGTGCTCTACATCCCCGCCGGCCAGCCGGTGAATCTCGACATCAAGTCCAAGGACGTCATCCACAGCTTCTCGGTGCCGCGGCTCGCCGGGCGCCTCGACGCCATTCCTGGCCAGACCAACACCCTCTGGCTCCAGGCCGATCAACCGGGCACCTACTACGGTCAGTGCACCGAGCTCTGCGGCACCGGGCACGCGACCATGCTGGTCACGGTCAAGGCGCTCTCGGCGGCTGACTGGCAGGCCTGGTACACCAAGCTCCAGAGAGGAGGCCGCTGATGGCAGCTACCGCAGTCGCGCCCCGGGTCAGGACCTCCGGCCGCGAATACACCGGCATCCTGGCCTGGCTGACCACCGTCGACCACAAGAAGCTCGGCATCCTCTACCTCTACACGACCTTCGCGTTCTTCATCGTCGGCGGCATCATGGCCCTGCTGGTACGGACCCAGCTGATCGTTCCCGACAACCACTTCCTCGACCTGCAGGTCTACAACCAGGTCTTCACGATGCACGGGACGACGATGATCTTCCTCTTCGTCATCCCCATGTGGTCGGGCTTCGGCAACTACTTCGTGCCGCTCCAGATCGGCGCCCGTGACATGGCCTTCCCCCGCATCAACGCCTTCAGCTACTGGATGCTGCCGCTGGGCGCGGCGGTGATCTTCAGCGGCTTCGCGGTCGGCAAGAGCGGCAGCTGCCCCGGCGGTGCCGGTTCGGCGGGCTGGACGGCGTACGTGCCGCTGGCCGAGAAGGCTTACAGCTGCAGCCTGGGCCAGGACCTCTGGATCGTCGGCCTCCACATCATCGGCATCGCCTCGATGCTGGGCGGCATCAACTTCGTGGTCACCATCCTCAACATGCGCGCGCCCGGGATGTCGCTCTTCCGGATGCCGCTGTTCACCTGGTCGCAGCTGATCACCGCCTTCCTGGTGGTGCTGGCCTCGCCGTTCCTGGCCGCCGCGCTGGCCATGGTCCTCGCCGACCGCCAGTTCGGCACCCACTTCTACGACCCGGGCAACGGCGGCAATGCGCTGATCTACCAGGTCATCTTCTGGTTCTACTCCCACCCGGCGGTCTACATCATGGTGCTGCCGGCGTTCGGGGTGATCTCCGAGGTCATCCCGGTCTTCTCCAAGAAGCCGATCTTCGGCTACAAGGCGATGGCCTACTCGATGGCGGCGATCGCCGTGCTGGGCTTCGTGGTCTTCGTCCACCACATGTTCAACACCGGCCTGCCGATCTCGGTGCAGCTGTTCTTCATGTTCACCACCATGTGCATCGCGGTGCCCTCGGGCGTCAAGGTGCTCAACTGGCTGGCCACCATGTGGGGCGGCTCGATCCGCTACACCACGTCGATGCTGTTCTCGGTCGGCGCGGTGCTGATGTTCCTGATCGGCGGCGTCGACGGCGTCTTCAACGCCATCGTCCCGGTCGACTACGCGCTCCACGCCACCTACTGGGTCGTGGCCCACATCCACTACGTGGTCTTCGGGCTCTCGGTGTTCGGGATGTTCAGCGCCTTCTTCTACTGGTGGCCCAAGATGACCGGGCGCTTCCTCGACGAGCGGCTGGGCAAGGCGCAGTTCTGGCTCCTGCTCTTCGGCTTCAACATGACCTTCTTCTTCCAGCACTACCTCGGCATCCTGGGCATGCCCCGCCGCATCGCCACCTACGGGGCCGACAAGGGCTGGGCGTTCTGGAACATGATGTCCTCGATCGGGGCCTATTTGATCGCCGCCAGCGTGCTGATCTTCATCGTCAACTTCGTCATCACGATGTCCAAGAAGTACGAGGGCCCGGCGCCTGACGACCCCTGGGAGGCCAACACCCTGGAGTGGGCGACCACCTCGCCACCGCCGGCCTACAACTTCGCCAAGGTGCCGGTGGTGCGCTCCCTGCGGCCGGTGCGAGACACGCGGCTCGGCATCAAGGACGACACGATCCACTATTAGGTCGCGGCGCGGCCGGATCAGGGGCCGTCGCGCGCGTCCCCGCCGGAGCGCGGCGGGGCTGAGGAGAATTTGAAAGGCTTCCGAGTCCTGGCCATCGTCACGGCGGTCGCCGTCTACGGCCAGATCGTGCTCGGCGGAGTGGTGCGCATCACGGTGTCCGGCCTGGGCTGCCCGGACTGGCCGCTGTGCTACGGCCAGCTCCTGCCGCGGCTCGAGTACCACACCCTGATCGAGTACTTCCATCGCCTGCTGGGCACCGCCGCCGGCCTGCTGGTGCTGGCGACGGTGGTCTGCGCGGTGGCGCTGTGGGCGGGGCGGGTCCCGGCCGCCGCCCGCCAGGCCGGGACCGCGCGCGGGGCGACCGACTCGGCGCCGGGCGCGAGTGCCCGCTTCGCGACGATGCTGATCGCGTCGGCCGTCGGCACCTACCTGATCGTGGTCAGCGGCGCATACGTTGTCGGGCGGGGCGCGGGTTCGGCGTGCGCCGCCTGGCCGCTCTGCGGCTCGGCGCGGACGGACCTGGCCGACGTCCACTTCCTGCATCGCGTCGTCGTAGGAGTCGCGGGGCTGCTGCTGCTCGGCACCCTCCACCTGGCGCGGCGCCGCTGGAGCGGGACCTCGATGGTTGTCGTGGTCTACGGGACCGCGCTGGCTCTCCTCCTGGAGGTGGGGGTGGGAGCCGCCCAGGTCCTGCTGCGGCTTCCGGCGTCGCTGCGGGCGATCCACGTCGCGCTGGCGACGGCGGTGTGGGCCGGCGTCACGCTCCAGGTCGCGGCGATGGCGCTGGAGTCGCGGGGCGAGCGTGCCGCGGCGAGGGCGGCGCGCTCCGGCACACCGCGCGGCGCCGAGCCCGGCGTGGCCCAACCGGCGGAGACGGCGGGATGAGCCACGCCAGACGTTCGCCGCGTGACGCCGAGGCTCCGCCGGCCTGGTCGGGATGGACGGCCGCATGAGCGCGCACGTGGTGGGCGCCACGCCCCGCCTGGGTGACCCGGCCGTGGCGGCGATTCCGGCGGGATCGGCCGCTCCGACCCCACCGGCGCCGGCCGCGCCCCTCCGCGCCGGCCGGGGCCAGGTCGTGCGCGACTACGTCGCCCTGACCAAGCCGCGGGTCGTCAGCCTGCTGGTGGTCACCTCGGTGGCCGCGATGTTCGTGGCCCAGAGCGGCACCCCGGCGCTCGACCTGCTGGCGGCGGTGATCGGGGGCGGCTGGCTGGCGGCCGGCGGCGCCAACGCGATCAACATGTGGTTCGACCGCGACATCGACGCCGAGATGTACCGCACCCGCCAGCGGCCCATCCCCGCGGGCCGCGTCCCGGCGCGCCGCGCGCTGGCCTTCGGCATCGTCCTCAACGTCCTGGCCTTCGTCATCCTCACGGCGCGGGCCAACCTCCTGGCCGCGTCGCTGACGCTGTCCGCCTCGCTGTTCTACGTCTTCGTCTACACCATGTGGCTGAAGCGCTCGACGCCCCAGAACATCGTCATCGGCGGCGCCGCCGGGGCCTTCCCGCCGCTGATCGGCTGGGCGGCGGTCACCGGCCACCTCAGCCTGACCGCGCTCTACATGTTCATGATCGTGTTCTTCTGGACCCCGCCCCATTTCTGGGCCCTGGCGATCCGCCTGAGCGGCGACTACGGCCGGGCCCAGGTGCCGATGATGCCCGAGGTCCGGGGCGGCGGCGAGACCCGCCGCTGGATCCTGCTCTACACCCTGGTCCTGGTGGCGATCACCCTGCTGCCGGGGCTCCAGGGCTTCGGCCTGTTCTACCTGGTGGCCTCGCTGGCGCTGGGCGCCGGCTTCATCGCGATGGCCGTGCTGACCCTGCTGGAGGACGGCCGCCGCTGGGCCCGCCGCACCTTCACCTACTCGCTGGCGTACCTGGCGGCGATCTTCGCCGCGATGGTCGTCGACGCGCTCATCCGCGGCTGAGGCCGCGACCGCAGAGAGGTTAGAATCTTCCCCGCATGCACAAAGAGGAAGCCGACCGCAACATCCGCATGGGCCTCCTGCTCTTCACGGTGCTGGTCCTGATGGGCCTGATCGCCTGGGGCTGGACCGCCCTCTTCCTGCAGTTCGCGCCGGCCAATGGCTGAGACCACCGAGGCCCACGAGCACCACGACGACGAGATCCACATGCCGCCCAACAGCTGGGCGCCGCTGTGGGTCGCGGTGGGGGTCACCGTGACGATGGTCGGCCTGGCCTACCTGCACGATTTCGTCTTCATCTTCCCGATCGGGCTGCTGGTCCTGGTCAGCGGCATCACCGCCTGGGTGATGGCGGCCGTCAAGGAGCACGGGGAGCTGCACTGAGGCGTCGCGCCTCGCGAGCGGTCCGCCTCGCCGAGGTCTGATGCTCCAACCGCTGCCACTCCGCTGGACCACCGAGCCCAGCATCCTGCTGCCGATGCTGGTCGCCGCCGGGCTGTACGTCTGGCACCGCCGCGCCGACCGTCCCGCCGACTCCCGGCCGGTCTGCTTCTGGCTCGGGCTGCTGGCCTTCTTCGTCGCGCTGGTGACCCCGCTGGACTCGGCCTCCGACCGCTACCTGCTCAGCGCCCACATGGCGCAGCACATCCTGATCACCATGGTCGGACCGCCGCTGCTGCTGGCCGGGCTGCCCTCCCTGGAGTCGACCCGCCTCGGCGCGCTGCCCCGCTTCATCCTCAACCCCTGGGTGGCGGTGACCCTGTTCAACGTCGACCTGCTGGTCTGGCACTGGCCGGCGCTGTACCAGGCGACCCTGGAGAACGAGGGCCTGCACATCATCGAGCACGTCACCTTCGTGGCCACCGCGTTCGTCTTCTGGTGGCCGATCACCGGCCCGGCGACGCGCGGCGGCGCCCGGCTCAGCCGCCTGATGAAGGTCGGCTACCTGGCCTTCGCGGGCGTCCCGCCGACGGTCATCGGGGTCATCCTGGCCTTCGTCCCCAGGGTGCTCTACCCGTTCTACATGGTCGCGCCACGCCTGGTCCCGGCGCTGTCGCCGCTGGTCGACCAGCAGCTCGCCGGCATCCTGATGTTCGGCATCGGCAACCTGATCTACTTCGTGCCGCTCTCCTACAACTTCATCAGGCTGCTGGAGGAGGAGGGCGGCGCGGGGCCCGGCGCAGAAACTGACGGTGCCGTCAGCTTATAATCTCGTGACCCCCTTTCGACACCTCTGAAGGAGCGGAAATGACTCGACCTTTGATTCTGCGCGCCCTCGGCGCGGGCGCCTGCGTCCTGGCCCTGGCGGCCTGCGGGGACACCACCACCGGCAACAACCCCGGGACCAGCCCGGCGTCCAGCGCGGCCTCGGGCAGCCCGGTCGCCGACACCACGGCCGTGACCATCCACGTGGTCCCCGACCCCAACGACATCGGGGCCTTCAAGCCCAAGGACGCCACCGCCAAGGTCGGCGACACCGTCAACTGGGTCTTCGACGACAGCCAGAACTCCCACACCGCGACATCCGACGACGGCGCCCCCGACAGCTTCGACTCGGGCACCCTGGCCCAGGGTCAGAGCTTCAAGTTCAAGTTCACCAAGGCCGGCAAGTACGGCTATCACTGCAACCTGCACGCCTCGATGGTGGGGACGATCACCGTCTCCTAGCCTGAACAGCCTCCAAGATCTGGCGACACCTGGGAGCTAGCCGGGGGTAAGGGGACGGACCCATCCTGTGGGTGTTCAAAGCCTTCAGGGAGGGTCCGTCCATGACCCATGATGACGTGCTTTTCAGGCATCGTCAGAGGCT